>WOUV01000098.1 GCA_009773045.1 Rhodospirillaceae bacterium
GGTTCACGCACGGCATCCAACGCATCGTCAAAATCATCCAGGCGTGCCTGCCGCTCCCCCGCCTCTGGAAGGCCATTCTAAACTGATGGATGGTCAGGGATTTCGCCGTTTCCACCCTTTCCTACTTTTTTATCGGCTATACCGTCGCCTATGGCATCCATTTTCTGGTGAGCGCCGAGGTTCTGGTGGGACGGGCAGGGGAAGGGTTTGCCCTTCGCGGGTATGATCTCGTGAAATTCTTCTTTCTGGCCACCTTTGCCGCGGCCATCCCGGCCATCATTTCCGGCGGCATCGCTGAACGGATGCGGTTCTGGCCGCAAACGACGGCGACGGCCCTGCTGGTGGGGGGGGTCTATCCCGTGTTCGAGGGCATGACGTGGGGCAGCCGGTTCGGCTTTCAGGACTGGATCACGAGCACTTTCGGGGTGCCTTTCCATGATTTCGCCGGTTCGGTGGTGGTGCATGCCGTCGGCGGCTGGGTGGCGCTGGGAGCGGTGCTGATGCTGGGCGCCCGCAAAGGGCGCTATCGCCGCGATGGCAGCCTTGTGGCCATTCCGCCGTCCAACATTCCCTTTCTGGCCCTGGGGGCGTGGGTGCTGTCGGTGGGCTGGTTCGGCTTCAATGTCATGAGCGCGCAGACCATCGACGGCGCGAGCGGCCTGGTCGCCATCAACTCGTTGATGGCGATGGCGGGCGGCGTTTTGATGGCCCTGATCGTGGGCCGCAACGACCCGGGGTTTGTCCACAACGGCGCTTTGGCCGGCCTGGTGGCCGTTTGCGCCGGTTCCGACGTCATGCACCCGGTGGGCGCCCTGGCAACCGGCGCCCTGGCGGGGGGCTTGTTCGTGTGGGCATTCAACCAGTGCCAGATCCGATGGAAGATCAATGATGTGCTGGGCGTCTGGCCTTTGCACGGCCTGTGTGGGACTTTGGGCGGGGTGGCTGCCGGTGTGTTTGGCCAGCCGGCCCTGGGGGGACTCGGCGGCATCTCGCTTGCGGCGCAGAGTGTGGGCACTTTGGCCGGCGTCGGCTTTGCTTTCGTGGCCGGTTTGGGGGTGTATGGGGTGTTGAAGGGGACGGTTGGTCTGCGTTTGAGCGAGGATGACGAATTTGCCGGAGCGGATCGTGCCATTCATAACATCTCCGCCTATCCGGAGGAGGAGGCGCCTTCGGCCATCGTGGCACGGTCATGAGCATGGCTCCGTGGGCAAGCGGCTTCCGGCCGCTTGCCAGCGGCCGTGTCCGCATGGGTTCAATAGAACGTGTGCCGGTGGTATCCCTTACCGTGAGCCGAAGAGGGCTGTTCCGACCCGCACATGCGTTGCCCCGAAATGAATGGCCAGCGCGAAATCATGGCTCATGCCCATACTGAGCACAGGCAGATCGTGGCGCAGGGCGATGTCGCGCAGAAAAGCGAAATGCAACGCCGGTTCGTCCTCGAAAGGCGGAATGCCCATCAAACCTTTGACCGGCAGGCGCCAATCGTGGCGGCAGGCCTGGATGAAAGAATCGGCGTCCGCCGGCAGGACCCCGGCCTTCTGCGGCTCCTCGCCGGTGTTGACTTGAATCAGACAGACCGGCCAGCGCGCCTGCTGGGACATCTCGTGTGCCAGGGCCTCCGCGACTGCGGGCCGGTCCACGGTTTCGACCACATCGAACAAGGCTACCGCGAGTCGCACCTTGTTCGTTTGCAACGGTCCGATCAGATGCAGGCACACCCCCCCATACTCCCGTCGCAGCGGCGGCCATTTCGTCTGCGCCTCCTGCACCCGGTTTTCCCCGAACACCCGATGGCCGGCTTCGAGCAATGGACGGATGCGGGCAGGGGGATGCGTCTTGGTGACGGCAACCAGCGTGATGCCCCCGGCATTCCGCCCGCTTTCCTGGGCAGCCGCGGCGATGGTGGCCTGGACCCGGTGCAGAGTGTCCGTGACGGTGCCTTCATCGTCTTCATCGGTCTTGGCATTGGGAACCATTCCTTGAATCCTTTTGGTGTGATAAAAAAGATCATGATTCTTCCACGATCAAGGCTCAAAAGTATAAGCGCTTTGTGGCTGACGGGCGATGGCGCGGGCAGGGGGGAACAGAGAACCGTCGTGCGACGGGCAGAGGGCGTGGTGTTGCGTTCCTATGACCTGGCGCCGGAGATGCGCCGTGCGCTGGGGCAGCGGCTGGCGGGGCTGTGCCGGGCGGGCGGGGGGTTTCTGCTGGTGGCCGTGCGCAACCGGACCGATTTCACTTTGGCGGTTGATGTGCGCGCCCATGGGGTGCATTTGCCTGAGGGCGTTGCGCGGCATCACACGCTTGCGCCGGTGTTGGGGTGGCACCGGCGTCGGCGCGGCATCCTGACGATTGCCGCCCATGGACCGTTGGCCCTGGCCCGGGGAAGACGGGTGCGGGCGGATGCGGCGCTGCTGTCGCCGGTTTTCCCCACGGCCAGCCACCCCGACGCAAAACCGCTTGGCCCGGTGCGCTTTGCCGCGTGGTGTCGCGCGGCGCGGTTGCCGGTGGTGGCGCTTGGCGGGATACGCGCCAATACCCTTTGCCGTTTGCGGCACAGCGGAGCCGTTGGCTTTGCAACGGGGGACACCGTGTGGTTGACGAGCGCCACAATGCGCAAGGCCGTGTTCCGCGGGTGCGTGAAGAGTCGCAATGGAAACGAAACGCCCTTCTGAGTGTAAACCACGGTGGTGGTTGGCCGTTCCGGCTGGCGGAATGGCGGTTCTGCTTGCGGGATGCGCGCCGTTCATCAACGAGGCGTTCACCGGTTCGGACGCGGTGGTTTCACGGGACCCGGCAGCCCGGGATGTGGTGGATGTCTGCTATAACAGCGCCTTTACAACCCCACGGGCCGTTGTGGCCCTTGCCCGCGCGGAATGCGTCCGCCGGGACAGGAACCCGAAATTCCTGGGGCAACTCCGCTTTCAATGCCGGCTGCTGGCTCCGACCCTGGCCAGATTCGAATGTGTCGAACAATAGAACGCAGAAAGGAAAAAAAACGGTGGAAATCAGCACGACGGCCCTGCCGGGGGTCTTGATCCTGACGCCGAAGCGTTTCGAGGACGCCCGGGGGTTCTTTGTCGAAACCTATAACCGGCGGGATCTGGCGCAACGCGGCTTGGATGTCGATTTCGTTCAAGACAACCAGTCATTATCCCGTCGGGTCGGAACGATTCGCGGTCTTCATTTCCAGATTCCCCCCCACGCTCAGGCCAAGCTGGTCGGGGTGGCACGGGGAAAAATTCTGGATGTGGTGGTGGATGTGCGCACAGGCTCGCCCGCCTGGGGGCGGCACGTCGCGGTTGATCTCTCGGACGATAACGGCTGCTAAGTGTTCATTCCCGCAGGGTGTGCCCATGGTTTCTGTACGTTGGAACCGGAAACCGTGGTCACCTACAAGGTCGATGCGTATTACGCTCCGGCGGCGGATCGTGCGCTTTTGTGGAAGGACCCGGCGCTGGGGATCGCCTGGCCGGTGGCCGAGGCACAGGCCATTGTGTCAGACAAGGACGCCGCGGCACCGGATCTTGCCGCCTGCATGAATGTTTTTCACTCTGCCGCACAGGAGCATCCCCATGCTGTTTGCCATTGACTGCCTTGACAAACCCGATCATCAGTCCCTGCGGCTTGCGCATCGCCCGGCCCATGTGGCCTACATGATGGGGTTCCGGGATAAAATGGTTCTTCTGGGACCGCTTCTGACCGCCGATGGCACCGGCATGGTGGGCAGCCTGATCGTCATGGACCTGCCGGACCGGGCCGCCGTTGAAACCTTTCTGGCCCATGACCCCTATGGCCAGGCCGGCCTGTTTGAAAGCGTGATGGTGCGTCCGTTCAAGAAGGTCCTGCCGGAGGCGTGAGCACGGCGGGAAAACCCTCCCACGGCGCGAGGCGCAACAACACGGCCTGCGGAATGGCGCGCGGCGGGAGGGGGCCTTCCAAGGGGATCGGTGCTGGGCTACAGCAGCGTGACGAGGGCGGCGATGACGGCGGCTTGCGCCAGCGGAAGGCCGGCAACCCATTTCAGGACGTCGGCCTTCGTTTCGCCAAACTTTGCCTCCGGGCGCAGTTCCGATTCGCGGATCTTGGACCGCTTCTGTGGGACAGGACGGAGTGCAACTTCATCCGTCCGGCACGTTTCTTTCCGCCGTGCTACGGGTATTTCTCTGGGCAGGGGGGGCTTTCCGCGGCCGGGGTTCGGCGGCCATGTCCACGGCAATGGCCTGCAACAGAAATTGAAACCCCAAAATCAACGGCAGAACCGCCAGCATGTGTGGACAGACTCAAGCCACTCCCAGCTCCCGAATACAAGCCCGAACAGCGCAAGCGGCAGGCCTACGCTGATATAGACAGATCCCATATTGAAGTCGTAGACGAAATATTTCAAAAGTATCCGCCATAGGAATCCTTTCACAAGGCGTGGGGGGAAGTCAAGCAGCACCTTTGAAAGGCGAAGCGAGCTTTCCTCCGTTCCATAAAAGGCCGGAATGGGAATGCTCGTCACCACGGCATTCAGGATATTCAGGCGGATCAACAGATCGGATTCAAAAAAATACCCCGGCGCCACCTGGTCCAGATCCAACTGCTCCAGGACACGGCGGTGAATGGCGGTATAGCCATTGGTCGGGTCCATCGTGGTCCAATAGCCCGACGCGGCCTTGACCAGAAACGACAAAAGGCTGTTGCCGACGAGACGCACCTTTGGCATGGCCTTCAGGGCTTGGAAATCGGCGAAACGATTGCCCTTGGCGTAATCGGCCGTGCCGTCAAGCAACGGAGCGAGGAAATGCCCGATTTGGGCGGGGTCCATCTGGCCGTCACCGTCCACCTTCACCACCACATGGCACCCAAGCTCCAGGGCCTTGCGGTAGCCCGTCACCATGGCGCCGCCCACACCCCGGTTGCAGACATGGCGCACCACGACGACGCGCGCATCGCCGGTCTTTTCGGCGACGGTGCCCGAGTCTTGCGGGCAGGCATCATCGACGCAAATAATATGATGCACGCACGATGGGACGGAGGCGATCACCTCCGCGACATGACGCGCGACCCGGTAACAGGGAATGACGGCACCAATCACGGGAACGGGGATCCAGCCTTGAACGACAGAGAAGGCAACGATATGCTCCAAGACCTTCCCATTTTATGCCAAACGTGAAAAAAACCGAAAGGAACTGTTGATGAAAATCACCTTCGCCAAACCGGCCTTGCCGGAAGAGGGCGCTGTTGTCGTTGGTGTGCTGGAGGGGCGAATCCTGACTCCTTCGGCCGCAGAAATCGAAACGCGCACCTTTGGTGCTTTGACCCGGGCCATGGGGGTCAGCCGTTTCGAGGGTAAAAAGGAACAATCCCTAGTTCTGCTCGCGCCCCATGGGCTTCCGATCGCACGGGTTGTCCTGGTTGGACTTGGCAAGGCGGAAGGGCTTGACCGTCGCACGTGCGAAATTTTCGGCGGCGTGGCCATGGGACAGCTTCTGGCAGCGAGCGATACGCACGCGACCGTGATGGTGGACGACATCGCCGATGCGCCCCTGACAACGGCAGACAGGGCCGCCCACATCGCCTGTGGCGCCCGCCTGCGGGCCTGGCGCTTCGACAAATACTGCACCAAGGAAAAGCCCGAGGACAAACCCGTTCTGAAAAAAGTGCAGATCATGATAAAAGACGTTGCGGCGGCGCGCAAGGTGTTTGATCCACTGGACAAAACCGTTGACGCCGTGTTCATGACCCGCACGCTGGGGAACGAGCCGGCCAACGTCATCTATCCTGAAAGTTTCGCCGCCGAAGCCGGAAAGCTCACCGAGTTTGGGCTTGAGGTCGAGATTCTGGGGGAGAAACAGATGCGCAAGCTTGGGCTGAATGCGCTTCTGGCCGTGGGGCAAGGCTCGGCCCGGGAAAGCCAGCTCGTGGTGCTGCGTTGGTTTGGCGCCACCGACCGCACGGCACGACCCATCGCCCTGGTTGGCAAGGGCGTGACGTTCGATAGCGGCGGCATTTCCATCAAACCCAGCGCCGGCATGGAAGACATGAAATATGACATGAGCGGGGCCGGCGTGGTGGTGGGGGTCCTGCGCACGCTGGCGGCGCGCAAGGCCAAAGTCAACGTGGTCGGCGTGGTTGGGATGGTGGAAAACATGCCCTCCGGCACCGCCCAGCGTCCGGGCGACATCGTGACCTCCGCTTCCGGCCAGACCATCGAGGTGTTGAACACCGATGCCGAAGGGCGTCTCGTGCTGGCCGATGCGCTGTGGTACGCTCAGGAGCATTTCCAGCCGGCCCTGGTGATTGATCTTGCCACCCTGACCGGGGCCATCGTCGTTGCCCTTGGCGCCTACCATGCCGGCCTGTTTGCCACCGACGATGTTCTGGCGGAGCGGCTGACCGCCGCGGGGGAAACCGTGGGCGAACGGCTGTGGCGGATGCCACTCGCCGATGATTACGATAAACTGATCAAATCCGATACCGCTGATATGAAAAACGTCGGCAACCGCGAAGCCGGCTCCATCACCGCCGCCCAGTTCCTCAAGCGTTTCGTCGGTGAGGGGCCATGGGCGCACATCGACATCGCCGGGGTCTCCTGGTCGACACAGGACATGCCCACCGTGCCCAAGGGCGCAAGCGGCTTTGGCGTGCGGCTACTGGAACGCTTCATCGCCGAACATTACGAAGAAAAAGGGACCGAGTCCTAAACACCGGAACAGGACTCGCGGGCGTGTGCGGGGGGGGGGGTCTCCCTCGCATGGTGGCCCGCAGGGTGGCCGGAATCGCCGGAGGAGCGAAAGAAGTGCTTTCTGACCCCTTGACGCAGCTTGGCCGGCCGGTCGCCTGGCCGCAAACTCCAGAGGACGCCGTGCTGGAAACGGTGGACAATCCCCACCCCGGCACCGTGTATCTTGTGCGTTTCGTCGTGCCCGAGTTCACGACCTTGTGCCCGATCACCGGCCAGCCAGATTTCGCGCATCTTGTCATGGATTATGTGCCTGAACATCTTCTAATAGAAAGCAAGTCCCTGAAGCTCTTTCTTGCGTCTTTTCGCAATCACGGCGCTTTCCACGAGGCCTGTACGCTTGCCGTGGCAAAGCGCGTTGCGGACGCAATCCAGCCGCTATGGCTGCGGATCGGTGGTTATTGGTACCCGCGCGGCGGCATGCCCCTTGATGTGTTCTGGCAAACCGGACCGCCCCCCCCCGCCCTGTGGCTGCCCGACCAGAATGTGCCCTCCTATCGGGGCCGCGGATGATCCCGGGATTCCCTGGACGCCTCCTCCAGGTCATGCATCTCGTGAATTTGCCGCAGGGTTGCGGGTAGATACGTGCGCCAGGGGGACGGTGCGACAGTGAACACGTGACCAAGCCGGCCACAGTTCAAGGCCGAATTGGCCGGACGTCTGGCCAGTGTGGGATAGGCGGCGGTGGGAATGGCGTGAAGACGCGGCACCTTCTGATCCCGTACCGCCATCTCCTCGAAAATGGCGGCGGCAAAGTCATACCAGGTACAGGCCGGCGTGCCGCAAAAATGATACGTGCCCCAGTTCCTGAATTCAGGGTGTAGAATCTGTGGAATCATCTGCCCGACAATGGAACAGGCCAAAGCCACTGCCGCCGTGGGACATCCATACTGGTCGTTCACGACCCGCACGTCTTCTCGCGTTCGTGCCAGCTGCACCATGGTGTGCACAAAATTGGGAGGTCTTGCCGAAAACAACCATGATGTTCGCACGATGATGTGTTTGGTCATGGTGCGCCGCACCGCTTCCTCCCCCGCAAGCTTGGAGGCGCCATAGGCCCCCAAAGGGGCGGCCGGGTCGTCTTCCCGATAAAAGCCGGTTTTCCGCCCGTTGAACACGTAATCGGTGGACAGGTGAATCAAGGGAATGTCCCTCTGCCGGCACGCCAGGGCAAGATGCAAGGGACCGTCGGCATTCACGGCCCACGCGGTGCCCCACGCGCTTTCGGCCTGATCGACCGCGGTATAGGCGGCGGTGTTGATCACAAGCCCCACCCTTTCATCCGCCAGAGCGGCGGTCACCTTTTCGGGTCGGGTGATGTCAAGGGCCGTGTGGCTCACCGGCCGGCATCGCATCTCCCATGGCCAGGGGCTTTCCACCAGGGCGCGTCCCAGTTGCCCCCTGCCACCGGTCACCAGGACGATCATGGGTTTCCCTTTTCCTGCACAGACGACACCCCCAGTCTTGCCCCATCGTACACTGGGGAAAAATGCATGCTGCGTTCATTTTCCAGATACCAGGCAACCGTGCGGCGTAAACCGCTGTCCAGGGTTTCGCGGGGGTGCCACCCCAACTCGCGGCTGATTTTACCGGCGTCGATGGCATAACGGAAATCATGGCCGGGCCGGTCGGTGACAAAAGTAATCAGCTCGCGCCGGCTGCGGTCCCGCGGGCGCATTTCATCGACCAGATCGCAAAGGGTTTCGACGATGGCACGGTTGGGGCGTTCGTTGTTGCCACCGATGTTATAGGTTTCCCCCACACGCCCCCGGGTCGCCACCTGCCATAAGGCGGAAACGTGGTCTTCCACGTACAGCCAGTCGCGGACGTTCTGCCCCTTTCCATAGACCGGCAGCGGGCGCTCGTGGAGCGCCTTATGGATCATCAGGGGAATCAATTTTTCAGGGAATTGATACGGGCCATAATTATTCGAGCAGTTGGTGATCACGACCGGCAGGCCAAAGGTACGGGACCACGCCCGCACCAGGTGATCGGAGGCGGCCTTGCTGGCGGAATAGGGCGAAGAGGGGTCATAGGGCGTGGTCTCGACGAACCGCCCGCTTTCGCCCAAGGAACCATACACCTCGTCGGTCGAGACATGGTGAAAACGAAAGCGCGCGCGCGCGTCCTTGGGCAGACGGTCGAAATACGCGAGCGCCGTTTCCAGCAGCACGGATGTTCCCACGACGTTGGTCTGCACGAAAGCCGCCGGGCCATCGATGGAACGGTCCACATGGGTCTCGGCCGCAAGATGCATCACGAGATCCGGTTCATGCCGTGCGGAGGCGGCCCGGAGAGCGGGCGCCTCGCAAATGTCGATCCTCTCGAAAGCATACCGGGGATTGTTCTCAACAGATGCGAGCGCCGCTGGATTGGCGGCGTAGGTCAGCGTGTCGAGATTGACAACGCGCGCCCGTGTCTCCGCCAGAAGATACCGTACAAGACACGATCCGATGAACCCACTGCCCCCGGTCACCAGAATCTTCATGGCGTTCCCCCTCATGTCAGGATTCTTGCGCACACATCGCGCACGGGGCATCCCTCGCACTCGGGCTTGCGGGCCTTGCAGACGTAACGGCCATGCAGAATCAGCCAATGATGCGCGTGCAGCCGATAGGGAAGTGGGACGACGGTCTCCAGCGCCCGCTCGACATCAAGGGGTGTTTTGCCCGGCGCTAGGCCGGACCGATTGCAGAGCCGGAAAATATGGGTATCAACGGCAATGACCGGCTGGCCGAAGGCGACATTCAGCATCACGTTGGCGCTTTTGCGGCCCACTCCCGGCAAGTCCTCCAGCGCCGCGCGGTCACTTGGCACCCTGCCGCCATGACGTTCCAGCAGCAGGCGGGAAAGGGCGATGATGTTGCGGGCCTTGCTGTTGAACAGGCCAATGGTCTTGATGGCCCCTTTCAGCCCTTCTTCCCCCAACGCCAGCATCTTTTCCGGCGTATCGGCGACGGCAAACAGCGATTTCGTTGCCGCGTTGACGCTTTTGTCGGTGGCCTGCGCCGACAGCACCACCGCCACTAGCAGGGTATAGGGATCATGGAAAACCAGTTCACTGCGCGGGACGGGCGTGCTCGCGGCGAGGCGCGCAAAAAAGGTTTCGACGTCCGTTGCCTCCATCCCCACGCTCCGCGATCAAAACCTTATCCCTGGCGTGCCTTGTAGCGCGGGTTCTTTTTGTTGATGACGTAAACACGCCCCTTGCGACGCACTACGCGACAGTTTTTTTCCCGATCCTTGGCCGAACGCAACGAATTGCGGATTTTCATGACACCTGGCCTTTCCTGTTTTTGGTTTTTCCCGCTCTTGGAGACGGGTACCATACGGGGCCTCCCGCATCCTGTCAACCCTTAGCCCGGAATTTGGAAACGGCCCTAGGTGGTCTTCGCAACAGCGGCACAGGCCGCCGGCAATGCAACCTTGGGGGGGCGGTGGCTGGGGAGCAGTTCCTTTGGCAGCGGTAACAGGGTGCGCCCCGGGCCATTGAAATAATGGTCCATTTCGTCGCAGCCATCGCCAGGGGGCAGGGGCTGGCCGGGCAGGCACTCTTCCTCGCCAGGGGCACACGCCAGACGAACGTGAAAATGGGCGCTGTGGCCACGCCAGGGTCGCACCTTGCGCAGCCAGCTCCGATCCCCGCCGCCCATGCGGCACAGCTCCCGCTTGATGGCTGGGTGAACGAAGATCCGGTCAACCTCGGGCGGGCGAGCGGCGAGGTGGACCAGACGGGCATGGTCGCTGGTCCACACGGCACGAACGAGGGCAGTGCCATCTGCCATCACCACCGACGGTACGTCGATGTCCTCACGCAGGCGGGCGGGCTGTAGCAGCGGGCGCCCCGGTGTCAGCCAGATATCCACATCAAGGCCGTTCTGATGGCTGGCGTGGCCATAAGACATGGGTCCTCCCCGCGGCTGTGACAAATCCCCCACATAAACCGTGTCAAGGGCGCCGGTGGCAATCTGTCGCCCCAGATCGCGGATATAGAGAATCAGACGGAGATGCCCGAAATAGCGTTTGCGGCTGGTACGGACCACCTGATACCCCGGTCCCTCCAAAGGCAGGGCCACGCCTCCGGCCAGGCAGCCGGCCGCCGGGGAGCCGATGGCCCGGGCCGGGCCGGACGTGGGATGACTGGTCGTCCACCAGTTCTGGGCCTGGGCCGGCGCTCCAGGGACGATCAACAGCGCCAGAAAGGCCAAAAGGGAAGGACGCAAATAGCGATATCTGGCACTTATGGCGTTTCTTCCGTGCAAGGGACGAGGAATCGTGCGTCTCCATCATAGCGCCCCTTCCGAAAAATGTCGAAATCTTAATTGCGAATCGGCAGGAGCGCATCTGGGGAAGACGGGATGACGTTCGCAAGAACCGGGGAGAGGCGCGAAAGATCGTGTCCTACTCTTTATGAGGGCAATGATCTGCCAACACGGGTTATTGTGAGACTACCTTTTAGGGTTGCCATATCCTCACCTTTAGGGATAGACTAGCCATGGTTGCGGCGCAACAAGTGGCGGAAATCAGCCATTTTGCGGTGCAAGATATGTATTGAGTGCAGCCCTGCCATGCATTGACCTCTTGACGGTCGTTCCGGGCCATGAAAGAATACTCCTAAGCTCATGGGTGGGACCATGAAACTTCTCAAGAGCAGCGGAGGCAGCGGGAGCGATGAGGCAACCTGAGCCGAAAACAAGGGAGAGACGCAGATGAGCGATGTATGCAAGAATCTCCGGGCCTTTTGTATCCGTAATGAATCGGTTGCCAATCTCTTTTTCTTTATGGGGGGCGTCAGTCTGTTGGCCACGATCTGGGTTGCGATCTATTTTCAGGCCGATATCCTGCACTGGGTCCATAGCAATCCTCTGCTGCACGGCCTGATTCTGGGGGCGACGACACTGGCGGGCAGCGTGATCATTTTCGGTCTTTTCTGTCTCGGTTTTTCCGAACATACGCACGAACATACGAACTGCGTCCATGCCTACCGTGGCCGCGGCAAGGGCAAGCCTTTGTTCCCATGGCTTTATCAGGCCATTGACCATCTTGGGGCCAAGGCGGACCGGGCCGGGGGGGTGGTAAAATCTCTTTTACGGACGGGAGACACGCAAACCAAGGCCTCTATGGCAGTATCCCCAGCGAGGGCGCAAACTTCGTCGGGAGCCGCCTTTCGAACGATGGAGGAGGAAAAGCCCTTCCTCCCCGCCGCGTTGAGGGGGAATGCGTGACCGATGCCCCTGATGTCTCCGATGCCTCCAGGGATACACCCCTTGTGCTGTTGTACCGCTGGCTGACGGGCCTGGGGGGGCCGGTGATTCGCGCCTACCTGTGGGGACGTCTGCTCCGTGGCAAGGAAGACCCGGCCCGTTTCGGCGAGCGGCTGGGACGGCCAGGGCGGTCCCGACCGCCGGGAACGCTGGTGTGGCTGCATGCCGCCAGCGTCGGCGAAAGCCTCTCCCTCCTGCCCCTGATCGATGCCGTGGAAGTCAGGTGGCCTGCCGTGTCGATGCTGTTGACGACCGGCAGCGTCTCTTCCGCCCGCCTGATGGCCGAACGTTTGCCTCCCGGCGCGCAGCACCAGTATATGCCTGTGGATCGGACGATGCGATTGTGGAAATCCGGCGGCGCGCCATTCCGCTTGTCCTCATCAATGGCCGGATGTCGGAACGAACGTTCCGGCGCTGGCGGCGCTGGCCGCAAGGAATCAGGCCGATGCTGGCGGCGTTTGCGGCCTGTCTGGTCCAGACGGAACAGGACCGGGAGCGTTTTTCCATGCTTGGCGCACTAAAAGTTGAATGTCTTGGCAATCTGAAATTCGCCGCCGATCCTCTGCCCGCCGCTCCCCACGCCCTTGCCGTCATGCAGGACGCTTTCAAGGATCGGCCGCTGTGGCTTGCGGCCTCCACCCACGCCGGCGAGGAAATCGCGGCGGGTCGTCTGCACCGGCGGCTGGCCCCATTGATCCCGGGGCTGGTGACGGTGATCGTGCCCCGTCATCCGCCCCGGGGTGCGGCCCTGGCCGCCGCGCTGGCGGGCGCGGGGCTGCGGGTCGCCCGGCGCGGTGCGGGGGAGCCTGTGCGACTCGACACCGAAATCTATCTTGCCGACACCCTGGGTGAGCTTGGGGTGTTTTTTCGTCTGGCGCCGGTGGTCTTCATGGGAAAATCCCTGTGCGCGCCCGGCGGCGGGCAGAATCCGCTGGAGCCGGCCCGGTTGGGCTGCGCCATCGTGTGGGGGCCCCACATGGACAACTTCGCCGCCATCGCCGCCCGCATGGAAAGCATCGGCGCCACCCGGAGCGTGGCCGACGAGGCCGGGCTGGAAGCGGCGCTGGCCGTTCTGTTGACCGACCCCGCACCCCGCCACGCCATGGGTGCGGCGGCCAAGGCGTTCGCCGCGGCGGAGGCCGAGATTCTCCCGCGCCTGCTGGCTTGGCTTGCGCCGTATCTTGACGCCGCCGTGGGGACCCATGCGCACCCCTGAGTTCTGGTGCGGCGAGGGGCCGCTCACACGGATTCTGGAGCCGTTCGGGCTGTTGTACGGGGCGGCAACCGCCTGGCGTCTGGCGCGGACGCACCCCCAGAGGGTATCGGTGCCGGTGGTGTGCGTGGGCAATCTGGTGGCGGGAGGCGCCGGCAAGACCCCCGTCGCCCTGGCGGTGGCGCGCCATTTGCGCGACAAGGGCCGGCATCCTGTTTTTCTGTCCCGCGGTCATGGCGGCACCGCGCGGGGACCGTTGCGGGTGGACCCGGCACGGGACGGGCCGGAGCGGGTCGGGGACGAGGCCTTGTTGCTGGCGGCAGAGGCGCCAACCATCGTCGCGCGCCTCCGGGCGGCGGGGGCACGCCTTGCGGTGGCGGAAGGGGCGGAGGTGATTGTCATGGACGATGGCCACCAGAACCCCGGCCTGTACAAAAACGTGGCTTTGGTGGTGGTCGATGGCGGCTATGGCTTCGGCAATGGCCGCCTGCTGCCGGCGGGGCCGTTGCGCGAGCCGGTGGCACGGGGACTCGCGCGGGCCTCCGCCGTGGTGCTGGTGGGGGAGGACAGGCAGAATCTGATCCGCCGGTTCCCCGCCACCGTGCCGGTGCTGAGGGCGCATCTGGTGCCGGGGCCGGAAGCGGCGCTGCTGGCCGGTCGGCGGGTGGTCGCTTTTGCCGGCATTGGCCGGCCGGAAAAATTTTTGCCTGTCATCCGTTCGCCGACCACAGGTTTTATGCCGCGGTCGATATCGAACCCATTCTGGACGAGGCGTTCGCCCTGAGCGCTATTCCCGTCACCACCGCGAAAGACGCCGTGCGCCTTCCCCCCGACCAGCGGCAACAGGTGACGGTGTTGACGGTGACCCTTGCCTGGGACGACAAAACGGCGCTTGATGCCGTGTTGAAACAACCGTGCCACATGTGAGGGGGAGGAGAAATCATCATGACCGTATGCAACCTTTCCGTCAGCCGCCGCGCTTCTGACCGTGGCCCTGGGCCTGACCTTGGCCGGAGAGGCCCACCGCCCAAGGGGGCGCCATTTTGCGGTCCCAGAGCCGGTTCGTGGAACGGGCCATCACCAAAAATGTCGAACAGCTTTTCAAGCCACGTCTTCGCATCCGCGAGGGGGCCACCGGTCCGGTGACCCGCCCTTGGGCTTTCCGCCGACGAACGGTATCTGGTGACCGCCGTCGGCAATTACAGCGTCCAGGTGTGGGATCTATTCGTCGGGCGCGAACTGGCGCGGCGGTCTGGCCATACCGCCCGCATCACCGCCCTTGCCGTGGCCCCCGATGGCCAGTATGCCGCCACGGTCAGCGAGGATCAGACCGTGCGGGTGTGGAGCCTGCGGCGTTTCGGAGAGGTGCGCCTACTGACGGGCCATGGGGCGACGGTTTCGGCCGTGGCCTTTTCCCCCACCGGCGCGCAGATCGCGACCGCCGATGCCAAGGGCGAGATCCGGTTGTGGGACAGCCAGGACGGCCACCTGATCGCCCAGCAGCGTGAGGCCCATGCCGGACGGATCAACAGTCTTGCGGTGGGTGAGGGCGCGCTTCTGGCCAGCGGCGGCGCGCGGATGGCGCCATACGGCTGTGGCGCCTGGCCGACCTGTCACGGCACGGCGAGATCGCGGCCGGAGGGCGAGGCGTGCTGGCGCTGGCCCTGGGGCCGCGTCTCCTCGTCGCCGGATTGGCCAATGGCACCATCGGGCTGTGGGACCACGCCGCGGGCGAAGACCTGGGCCGGCTGGAGGGCCGCCCCACGAGGACCCCGTGACCCGGCGTGAGTCTGGACGAGGCGCGGGGGGGACCATCCTGTCGGGGCAGCACCGATAAAACCGTGCGCCTCTGGAAAGCCGCGGCGGGGGCGGACGGTGTCATTTTGGGACGGCACGAGGGGGCCGTCGGTTTCGTGGCGCAGAGCCGGGAAGGTTCTTTCGCCCTGTCCGGCTCGGAGGATGGTTTCACGCGGTTGTGGAACCTGACGGCACGGACCGAACTGCTGAGTCTGGTGTCGACGGAAACCGGCTGGGCGGTGATCGATGCCAATGGCCGCTATGACGGCGATCAGACGGCCCTTGCCGGCATCGACTGGGCTTCGGACAAGGAAGCGATCAACATCGACAATTTTGCCGCGGGGTATTTCGAACCGGCCCTGTTGCCGCGGCTGCTGGGCGATCCGGAGAGCCTGGCGGAGGCGCAGAAGACACCGACGGTGTGCGGTATCCGCCGGGGGTGCGAATCGTCCCCGGACGTGACGGAGAGCGCGCGCGTCAGGTCAAGGTCGAGGTGGTGGCCGACGATCGGGGCGGGGGTGTGGCGGAAGTCCGTCTGTACCGCAACGGCAAGCTTATGGCCGATGACGGCGCGCAAAGCCGGCAGGAGGAAACGAACGGCGGCGTGCGCCTCATCAAGGAATACGCCATTGATCTTCAGGCCGGCCCCAACGTGCTGGCGGCCACGGCCCTGAACACGGACAAGGTGGAAAGCGCGCCCCAGCTTCTGACGCTGGAGGCTCCCGGAGTCCCGGAGGCGGGCCGGCTGCATTTCCTGACGGTCGGCATCAATGCCTACCGCCACACCGCCCTGAACCTGGCCTATGCCCGCCCCGATGCCGTGTCGGTCCATGCCTTCCTTGCCGGGGATACGCAGTGGCCGGTTGCCGACGCCATCCAGAAGCTCGATGACGCGGCCACGCGGGCGAACATCCTGGACGTCTTGCATCAGTTGCGCGCGGCGCCGGCCGAGGATGTGGTGGTCGTCTACATGGCCGGCCACGGCATCAGCATCGGCTCGGAGTGGTATTACATCCCCCACACGAGATCGAAGGACCGGTCACCGCCACCCAGGTGGCGGCGCAGGCGCTGTCGTCATCGGAACTGAAGGCGGCGATGGAATCCTTGAACGCGAGCCGTACCCTTTTGCTGCTGGACACCTGCCATTCCGGCAGCGCCGTTTCGCCGCTGAAGGATTATCGCGGCATGAAGGCGTTACGCCTTCTTGCCCGTGCCGTCGGCACCCACGTGCTGGCCGCGACCGATCGCACCCAGGATGCGGTCGAACTGGGATCGCTGGGCCATGGCGTTTTCACCTATGCCCTTTTGGAGGGGCTTAAGGGCAAGGCCGATACCCTGCCCGCGGATGGTCGGGTGTCGGCGCGGGAGATCATCCGGTATGTCGAAACACAGGTGCCGCATTTGAGCCACGAATACGCCGATTACGCCCAATATCCCACCGGTTATTCGCGGGGCGCCGATTTTTCTATCGCCACGGGCAAAAAGCGCTAAAAAGAGGTGGAGGAATCACGGGGGCGTGGGGGAGAGCGGACCCTCCCCCCCACCCTCCCATTTCATGTCTGGCGGACTCGGGTCAGAAAGGCATCCACTTCCGTTTCCAGAACGTGGGTTGGCTTGCCGAGATCGCGTGCCGCCTACAGCACCTGAATGGCCGAACCATACGAGGAAATCGATGCGCGCATGACGTCAAGGATGCTGCTTTGCACCGCATCGGCATCAGCGCTGAGCGTGCGCACGTTCCGGACGATTTCTCCGGTCGAGGCATTTTGTTCCTCCACCGCGGCGGCAATCGCCGTGGCGATTTCGCTCACGCCCGTGATGGTTTGGCCGATGGACTCGATGGCTTCCACCGCACGGTGCGTCGCGGCCTGGATTCCGGCGATCTGACTGCCGATTTCCCCGGTTGCCCGGGCGGTTTGCAGGCTGAGGTTTTTGACCTCCGCGGCAACCACGGCAAAGCCCTTGCCGGCATCCCCAGCGCGGGCTGCCTCGATGGTTGCATTTAGGGCCAGAAGATTGGTTTGCCCGGCGATGTCCGTGATCAGCTTGACCACGGCGCCGATTTTTTGCGCGGCCGCATCGAGCTGCTGGACAAGATCGCCCGCATGGTGGGCTTCCTGCACGGCAAGGACGGTTGCTTCCGTGGATTGGGCGACTTGATGGCTGATTTCGTTGATGGCGCGCGACAGTTGCTCTGTGGCTTCGGCCACCGTACTGACGTTGCCGCTGGTGCGTTGTGACGCCTCGGCCACCTCCAGCGATCGGCCGGTGCTGCCGTCCATGCGCTGGCCCATGTGTTCCGCCATTCGGATGATCACGTTCGAGCTGCCCACACGACCCCCTTCAGCTCGGAACGAACCTTGGCCTCCAGATCATCGGCCAGAGAGGACAGGATGCGCTGTTGCTCATGCCTTTGGTGCAGATCCCGCTCCTGCTGTTCAGAGCGCAACCGTTCATGGTCCCGGGCATGGTCGCGGAACACCACCAGCGCCTGGGCGATATCGGTAATCTCGTCGTGGCCGGAGGCGTCTATGGTGGTTTCCAGGGCACCCTCGGCGATGGCCGATGTACTTGCGGCCAGGCGTCGCATCCGGCGGGCCAACCCGCGGTCTCCGTACAAAAAGGCCACCAGCAGCCACCCCGCGGCCCCCCCGATGACCAGAATCATCAGAACTATCTTGTTTCGTTCCACTCAGATCAGCGTTTCTTCGATCTGGGCGGTGAGGGTGACGCGCGTTTCATCGACCATTTTCTGGATCGCCCGCACCAGATCCGTCGCCAGCCCCTGGGTGTCGAGCAGCATCTTGTCCTGGGCGTGCAGAGTGGTGATCATGGCCGCACGCAAGACAAAAAGACCGTCCTCGTTCTCGCGGCCGGCGGCAAGAAAACGCCCCAGGGACTGATCCAAGGTCTCTCGCTCCGCCCCCGGTGGCAGCAGATCGGCACTGCGCAGGAGACGGTCCCGCAACTCTGCATACTGCCCGCGCACCCTCTCCAGGACGGCAGAATCGCGTGTGGTGCCCACCTGTCCATACAGACCGTTCAAAAGATCGGCCGCCGTTTGCACTTCCAGAAGGCTTTGCAGCAGGCTCATGTCCAGAATGGATGCACGCAACACTTTTCTTTGCAGAACGTTTGGATCACGTTCCTGGGCAAAAATCGCTTTTGTCGTGTCGATGAAGTGGCCCTTCGCGGTCTTGATCCAGGGCATGAGCACGTTCAGGAAAGTCACATACTCCGTCTGCACGGCTTCGGTCCGCTGCCGGTACTGCTTGGCTCCGTGAAGGCCCCGCGCCAATGCCTGGTCCAGGTGACCAAGGGTGACGAAAATGGACTCCCGCAGGTTTTCAATGGGGATCGTTTTTTCTCGCCCTTCGGTGGCGGCGATGGCGGTCATCGTTGCCCGCAAGTCCTGATCGTATTCTTTCAGTTTATTCAGGCCGGACGCGCGCGCATTCTCATCCCGCGCCGCGGCAAAATCGATGGTGGCTGTCACCACGTTGTTGACGTCGTCGGCCAGACGAAACGCCGAGGCGATGGTGGGGATGTCTTTTTGGGCGATACCATCCACCACGGCGCCCATCTGCGCAAATGATAACCACCCCACCAGACCAATGACACTCGTTAGGATAGCAGATCCTTATAATGCGACTAAAAGCTGCCCTCTGATGCCCATTTTCATGTTTGTTCTCCATGACATTCAGGCAAGGGGCGGGAAGAAGGCTTATTTTATCTCTATAACGGGGGTCATCTCCATGGATTTCTAGATATACGTGCCGGAATATCCAGAATATGAATGCACCGTTCTTTACATCGTCTCCTTCTCCCTTTTCCCTCTGCGTCTCTTTTTGAGGCGGTCGTTTTTCCCCATACGCCGCCCATTGAGCTTTATTATAGCAGAGGTATGCGCATTGGATACTGTAAAATGCCGGACGCTTGGATGAAACGGCGGATCCCACTCTCAGATGGCGGTTCTCCTCCAAGAACATATCTTGGAATAATACTTATGAGCGCACGTCAAGACTGACACGCATGGGCCGCCACAAGGTGGCAGTGGCGAAGGGTAGATGCGCCAAGAGCCGCTGACGCGGGTGCTTAGGGGAAGCAATGATCTGAAAGAGATCAAAGTATGCCATCTATATTCAATTATTAAGGAGATATAAGCTTAATTGATAATTGATTACTTGTTGATACCAAAGAAATCAACCCGTTCCTAATAGCCATGATGAGCACTTTTGCCCGCAACATTCCGTACGGGGCACGGCTGGGTGTGATCGGCGGCGGCGACGACAAATCCGAAGATGTCCTCGACAGAGGCCAGCATGAGAGTGGCCTCTTTTGTTTCCTGTCCGTCGGCGGCGATGACGAAACGTGCCCGGTCGATGATTCTGTCGAACAGCGTTCGTGCCGCATCAAGATGGCCGGCCTGAAGCAGAACAAGGACGGTCCTGATCTGATGGTCCAGGTATTCGCGCAAGGTCATGTGATTTTGTAATTCGTCGGCCCGGCTTTGAAAAAACCGGGAAAAGGCTTCAAGCGTCTGCGTATAAAAAGCGGCGAAATCCTGACAGGCCGAGCGGTAGCCTCCCTCCCGCCAGCGCAGCACGGTCGGGATCAAAGGACCACATTGACCACACCCAGAGAAAAAATTGCCCCATCGGAGGCGATCACTTCGGCGATGCCGTCATGATCCAGGTCCTCGACCATGACGGAACGCATGGTTTGATCGGGTGTCACGTC
>WOUV01000099.1 GCA_009773045.1 Rhodospirillaceae bacterium
GTACGATGCCCCCACGATAAAGGAAAGCGGCGTGGCCTCTTGAGGGGAAAGGGGGCGATGACAAAGGACAAGGATCGGGCCAGGGCGGCCCGGAACCCGTATGGCGAAAGAGCCGGCAACAACCAGTTATGAAGTCTATTTTCTGGAAAAACGGGGCTGGGATCTTTATGCCCGTTTCCCGGAGCATGAGCGCTATCTGGCCCTGAAAAACGCCAAGGTCGGCGAGGAACAAGGCAAGGCCGCCAAGATCGTTCGCGAGGTCTATTATCCCTTGCGCAACGAATCGGAAGAAACCGTGGCGTACTTGAGCAAAAACCTTAAAGACGTGACGGCGCGGGGAAACGCCCCTGCCGGGGGCGGTTTCAATCCCCTCTCGGAGGAGAATTCTTCCGATTCCTCTTCCCGCAAAGGCAAAGAGAACGGCGATTCCTCAGAGTCTCAACGAGGGGACCAGGGCGATGAGCCGCCCGGCCTCGATCCCACGATGCGTTTACTGATTGTCGGGGTGGCCAGCACGGCTGTAGCCGGGTTGGCCACCGGCCTTGTGTCTCTTCTGCTGAGCCAGTTTTCTTCCAGCGGGGGGTCTTCATCGTCGTCGGCCTTGCTTTTGTTCGTCGTTTTTGTCGGCGTTTTCCTGCTGGCCGTCTTGCCGCTGCTTTTTGTGTTCGGGGCCGATCAAAAAGAAGGGTCATGGGGGGAGACGAAGGCAAGACAGACAGGCGATGCGCCCAACGCGCCGCCTGCATCCGTGCGGGAAACGAAATCGGACGAATCGGCAATGAAACCGTTGTGGCAAGAAGACGCGTCCCTTTCAGAAGCGAAGCCGCAGGGAGCAAACCAGGAGAGCGTGCAAAAGACAGAGCAGGAAACGGCGGAGACAGAATCGGAAGGGTCGGAAACGCACTCCCCGCAAACATCGGACGAAGAGGCGCCAAAGGGCAACACGGCGGCGGTTTCCCTAGACAAACAGCGGGCCGTCATGATGCGTTTCCTGGGAGGAACCATCTCGGTCCTGAAGGGCGCGCGTGCCCAACTGGATCCCTTCGCCCGTTTCGGCCTGCATCTGATCGTCGCCGGGGCTGCCGATCTGTTGTGCGAGCGGAGCACTCTTGATCCCGCCTTGCGTCAGAAATTGATCCGGGATGCCCTGGAAGTGCTGGGCAGCAAATCCACCCTTGCCCAAAATTTCTGCGACAAATTGGAAGAATATCTGCAAACGCCGCGCTATCTGGACATGATTCAGGCCGGACGCGAAACCATGAACCGCTTTCTTGATAACGATCCGGCTCCCCATGCCTCCCTGCCCAAGGTGATGAAAAACTGGAGCGCCCCCACCAGCCGGACCGCCACCAACGCCAATATCATCACCGTCATGTTCACCGACATGGTTGGCTCCACCAATATCACCCAGGACCGCGGCGACGACCGGGCGCAGGTGCTGGTGCGCACCCATAATGCCATCGTCCGCAAGGCCCCGGCCGAATTCAGCGGTCGCGAGGTGAAGCATACCGGCGATGGCATCATGGCCTCGTTCCCCTCAACCGCCAATGCGGTCGAGGCCACCATCATGATCCAGTCGGAAGTTGCGCTGGAATCCCGTGATCTGAACCTGCACCTGCGCATCGGTCTCAATGCCGGCGAACCGATTCAGGAAGAGGACGATTTGTTCGGCACCACCGTGCAACTGGCGGCTCGCATCTGTGCCCAGGCCGGTCAGGATCAGATTTTCGTCTCGAACGTGGTGAAGGAGCTGTGCGCCGGCAAGCCATTCCGTTTCATGCCGCGCGGCACCGCCACGCTGAAGGGGGTACGCGAACCCCAGCCGCTTTATGAAGTGATCTGGCGGGAGCCGGCGCGCGGAGAACCGGCGCCGCCGTCCAAAGGTGCGCCAGCACCTTCCCAGCCGGCACCACAGCCTGTGTCGCAAAGCCCCGTCTCGCCCCCTGCACCGAACATACCGAACACACTGAACATACCGAACGCACCGAACGAAGCAACGGCATGATGCCCGTCATGGGCGGGAAGCCGGAGTTTCGAAAAAGGTGAACGCCTCCACCCCCTCCAGCATGACGCCGTCAAAGCCCAGATCCATCAGCGCGGCAAAGCGGGCGCCGATCCATTGACGCCATACCGGATGCCAATACCGCGCGGGCCGGCTGCCATCCGCGCGCGGTGCCTCCAACCAGTTCATACCCTCCTGAGGGGGCGGGCCATCATCGCCAAAGGCCTGTCCCACATTGAGACGCGCCAGCACCAGCCGCCGCGTCCCCACCTTTTTCAGGCGAAGCGATTCGATGTCCTGTCGGCTCAGAAACTGGCGATCTTGAAGAATCGGTGTCACGATCAGAAGATCGTCATTGGTGTCCCCCACACGTTTGATCCATTCCGCACGACTCAGCAGGCCATGGAGATCTCCCAGAACCGACATGGTCCGCACACGGGACAGGCTCTCGACCGCATCGGCGTTCTCGCCCCAGGGCGCGGCGACTCCTTGCGCCTGATGCAGGGGATCGGATTCGATAAAGCTCACCGTGCCGGCATTGGCGGCCCGTTGCCGGGCATCGGGGCAATGCTCGATGGTCATCAGATGCACGCCTTGCGCCCGCACGGCGGCACGGAGAGACGGTGAAGGTTCCGGTCGTGGTATCGTCGCGGCACAATGAAAGTCATCGAGCACCAGCCCGTTCAGGGTTTGCAGATAGTGTTGCAACACGGTGCCCGCCGGCAGTCGGTCCTCCGGCATGCCGGCGTGAATTTCTTCCAAGGCCACTTCTTCCTGGCGGCGTTCGATCAGCGCAAGCCCGCCCCGGACCAGAACCAGAAACCGCGGGTCCCGGCCACGGGCATGATCGGCAAGGGTAATGACGACATCGCGCATCAGGGCACGGAAGTTTCTCACCCGTTCCGGTGGGAGATCCAGGGGCACGGGAATCAGGTTGGCCACCTGTTCCAGGGCTTGCGCCCGCGTGGCGGGGGACCATTCGCGGGGCGGCTCCGGTGCCGTTTGGGGGGTGTCGATGAAGGTTCCGGTGCCCGGACGGTCCAATATCCTTTGACCGCCCGCATTTTCCACCGTGATCACCCCCGAAAGCAGCATCACGCCCAACCGCCGGACGCCCATGGGACCACCCCAGAACTGGGTGCCGCGCACCCCGATCGTGGCAACCGGCGTGCGGACGGTGAAAGGGGGACCCTCCAGTTTGGTCACATCGGCGCGAAACGCCCCCCGCTCCACCGCAAGGCGCGCGAGGCCCCGCTTGTCCGTGACGGGTTCGAACGCTTCGATCAAAAGCGCGGCAAGTTCCCCCAGTACAATGTCGGAGCCATCGTTGAAAACGATTTCAAGCCGGGCGCCGGCCCCGGTTTTGACCGTATCGCCCACTCCCACGGGATTGCCTTCGGCAAGTTGGCTTTCATCGTCCCCCCGTTGCAGAAGGGCGATGCCGCGCAGGCGAAACACAACGCCCGTGCCGGTTGTTTTCGCCGCGGAGAGGGTTCCCCCCATGAATATCAGGACAATCAGTGCGAGCCGTACTGTTCTGCCCATACCTTTGGGTCCCGCTCAAGGGGTAACGTTCTCCCCTTCCCCGTCAGGGGGGAGGGAGTGCGACAGGGCATGGGCCAGGTAGTCCAGGACGCCTTGCAGAATATAGGCCGCCGCGGCCCGGTCGAGAACCGCCTTGCGGCGCTTGCGGCTCAAGTCCGCCTCCTCGATCAGCATGCGCTCCACCGCCGCAGATGATAACCTTTCGTCCCACAAGGCAAGCTCGATATCAACCCGTTGCAGCAGGGCGCGGATGAAGGCGCGCGTCGCCATGGCCTGCACCCCTTCCGTGCCGTCCATCTGCAACGGCAGACCGATGATCAGCCCCCCGACCTCGTGCGTGCGCATGGTCCGCACCAGGGCGCCGATGTCCTTGACCAGATTCCGCCGTTCGATCACGACAAGAGGAGTGGCCACGGTCAGCAGCACATCGGACAGGGCCAGGCCGATGGTTTTCGCCCCGAGATCAAGCCCCAGCAGGCGTTGCCCGGGCTTTAGAAGCGCTTTGAGCTGTAATGGGTTGCGGATTGTCATGACGGATGATAAATCCAGGCTGGAGAGGACACCATTCAAGGGAGAAGAATAGCCCATGTCGCTGGAGAAGACCACTGTTCGCACCATCGCTTTTCTTGCGCGCATCGCGGTCCCGGAAGAAGACCTGGAACCGCTGGCCAGAGAGCTGTCCTCCATCCTGCACTGGATCGAACACCTGCAAACGGTGGACACCACCGGGATCGCGCCTATGGCAAGCGTTGCCGCCATCGGCCTGCCCTGGCGAGAGGATGCGTGCACCGACGGGGCCTGCGCCGTGCTTGCCAATGCCCCTGGGGCGATGGATGGATTCTTCGTGGTGCCCAAGGTGGTGGAGTAGGATCATGGGAACCCTCACCGACCTGACCCTGGCGCAGGCCCGCACCGGCCTGGAAAAAGGCGACTTCACCGCCGTTGAAGTGACCAACGCGCACCTCGAGGCCATGGAGCGGGGGCGTTTTCTCAACGCCTTCATTACCGAAACCCCCGACCATGCTCTGGAGGCGGCGCGACGCTCCGATGCCCGCCGCCGTGCCGGCACGGCGGGGGCGCTCGATGGCCTGCCCATTGGCATCAAGGATCTGTTCTGTACCAAAGGCATTCCAACGACCGCCGGCTCTCATATTCTCGATGGGTTCAAGCCCCCTTACGAATCAACCGTTTCGGCACGATTGAAAGCCGCGGGCGCCGTGATGCTGGGCAAGACCAACCTGGATGAATTCGCCATGGGGTCTTCCAACATGACGAGTTATCATGGCGCCGTTCTCAATCCCTGGAAACGACGGAGCGCGCCAGAGGTGACTCTGGTGCCGGGCGGCTCCTCCGGCGGATCGGCGGCGGCGGTGGCGGCGCGCCTGTGTCTGGCCGCGACCGGCACCGATACCGGCGGCTCGATCCGCCAGCCGGCGGCCTTTTGCGGCCTTGTCGGTCTCAAGCCCACCTATGGCCGGTGCTCACGCTGGGGAATCATCGCCTTCGCGAGTTCACTCGACCAGGCCGGGCCGATAACCCGCACCGTGCACGATGCCGCGCTCATGCTGACGGCCATGGCCGGCCATGATCCGAAAGACTCGACATCGGCCCCGGTGCCGGTCCCAGATTTCGCGCGGGCGCTGACCGGGGACATCCGCGGCCTGAAAGTGGGCATTCCGCGCGAATACCGGCCAGAGGGCCTGAACGCCGAAATTGCCGCCCTGTGGGACCAGGGCATCGACTGGCTCACGACCGCCGGGGCGGTGCCGGTTGACGTCAGCCTGCCCCACACATCCCATGCCCTTGCCACCTATTATGTCATCGCCCCGGCGGAGGCCTCCTCCAACCTTGCCCGGTATGACGGGGTGCGATTCGGCCTGCGGGTGGAAGGGGATGGCTCGCTCGATGACATGTACATGAAAACCCGCGCCGCCGGTTTCGGGCACGAGGTGCGACGGCGCATTCTGATCGGCACTTATGTTCTGTCGGCGGGCTATTACGATGCCTATTACCTGAAAGCTCAAAAGGTGCGTGCCCTGATCGCCCGTGATTTCCACCGGGCGTTCGAGACCGTGGACGTGATTTTGACCCCGACCGTCCCCACCCCCGCCTTCGCCATGGGAGAAAAAATGGATGACCCCGTGACCATGTATCTGAACGATGTGTTCACCGTTCCCACCTCGCTTGCCGGCCTGCCGGGATTGAGCGTGCCGGCGGGGCTTTCCGCCGATGGCCTGCCGCTGGGCTTGCAGATCATCGGCCGGCCGTTCGATGAGGAAACCGTGCTGCGGACAGGCGCCGTGCTGGAGACAGCGGCGGATTTTACCGCCCGTCCGCTCCTCTGGAGAGAGGGAGAACGGCCATGACCCATGGGATCGAAGGCGCCACCGGCCCGTGGGAAGTGGTGATCGGGCTTGAGATCCACGCCCAGGTCATCTCCCAGGCCAAACTGTTCTCGGGCGCCGCCACCGTCTTCGGGGGGGAACCGAACACCCAGGTTTCGTTCGTGGATGCCGCGTTTCCCGGCATGCTGCCGGTCATCAATGCGTTTTGCATCGAACAGGCTGTGCGGACCGGCCTTGGTCTCAACGCCACGATCAACCGGCGCTCGGTGTTCGCGCGCAAGAACTATTTCTACGCCGACCTGCCGCCCGGCTATCAAATCAGCCAATACGAACAGCCGATCGTGGGAGAGGGAGTGGTCACCATCGATCTCCCCGATGGCACAACCAGCGGCGTTAGCATCGAGCGGTTGCACCTGGAACAGGATGCCGGCAAATCCCTGCATGACCAGCACCCGACCCGCTCGTTTATCGACCTGAACCGGGCCGGCGTTGCCCTGATGGAAATCGTCTCCCGGCCCGATATGCGCAGCCCCGACGAGGCGGCGGCCTATGTCCGCAAGATCCGGTCGATTCTGCGCTCTCTTGGCACCTGCGATGGCAACATGCAGGAGGGGTCCTTGCGCTGCGACATCAATGTCTCGGTGCGCCGGACAGGGGATGCGCTCCGTACCCGCTGCGAGATCAAGAATGTCAATTCGGTGCGCTTCATGACTCAGGCCATCGCCTACGAAGCCCGCCGCCAGGTCGATCTTTACGAATCGGGGGGCACGGTCGCTCAGGAAACCCGGCTGTTCGATGCGGGCAAAGGCACGACCCGCCCGATGCGCAGCAAGGAAATGGCCCACGATTACCGCTACTTCCCCGATCCCGATCTGTTGCCGCTTGAACTCGACGAGGCGTTCATCGAGAACATCCGGACCCATCTTCCTGAACTGCCTGATGCAAAAAAGGCCCGTTTCATGGGCACCTATGGTCTTTCGGCCTATGATGCCGGGGTGCTGGTGGAAGATCGGGCCACCGCCGATTATTACGAGGCGGTGGCCAGGGGCCGCGATCCCAAGGTCGCCGCCAACTGGGTCATCACCAATCTGTTCGGCGCCCTCAACAGGCTGGGGCGGGACATCACCGACAGCCCGGTGACGGCGGAAAATCTGGGCGGACTTCTTGACCTGATGGCCGATGGCACCGTTTCGGGGCGCCTTGCCAAGGATGTCTTCGAGCTTATGCTGGAAACCGGCAGGGCACCGGCGATGCTCGTCGCCGAGCAGGGCCTGCGGCAAGTCACCGACACGGGCGCCATCGAACAGGCCATTGCGGCGGTTCTGGCGCAGCACACGGACAAAATGGCCCTGTATCGAGGCGGACAGGTGAAACTGCTGGGCTGGTTCGTGGGCCAGGTGATGAAGGCCACCGGCGGCAAGGCCAATCCGGCCCTGTTGAATGATTTGCTGAAGAAGAAACTGGAAGAATGATCCTCGGCACGGTCAACGGTGTACGCGAGCCACGGGGATCTTTGTTGTGGAAAATGGCTCAAGCATGCCTTTTGTGCAGGCTCCCCAATGACAGAAACCAGGGGAGCGCGGGGAAGGACCCGTATTATTCTTGCGGGGAAATGGGGGGAAGGCGTCCCCCTTTCTCGTCGCGGGTTTGACAATAAGGAAAACAGGTGGTTCAAGGAACGGTCAGGCATTTCTTCCGGATCGTGGGGGCGCTTGGCCTTGCGCTGAGTGTGGGCGTTTCCTCACACCTTATATTGAAGAAGCGCTGACGCCAGGCAACGGTTCCTACCGGTTCACGCTTGGCGGCACGGCCCTTCATTGGGCCAGGGAACGGGAAACCCTGGACATTCAGGCCACCGGGGTCACGGTAAAAGCCGCAAGCGGGGAAACGGTGGTTCTTTTGCCGGCCGTGTCGGTTTCTTTTAGCGTGCAGGCGCTTCTGCAAGGGCGGATCGCTCCCCATGCCATCGAGGTTCTGGACAGCCGCCTGCATCTGCGCCGCACGAAAGAAGGCTTCGTCTTCCTGAACACGGATACGGCCGCCACAGGGCGCACGGGTACACTCTCCCATGCCATGGGGCGCCTGATCGCGGAAATGCTGCCCCCCCCCGATCCGACCCGCCCCAGAAGTTCCCTCCGGCGAATCCGGCTGACGGGTGGGGCGGTGACCCTTGACGATGCGGGCACCCTTTGGACCGCGAACGCGATCACCCTTGAACTGACCCAGGATCCTGACGGTATCAGGATGACGGGCCGGCTTCAGATGCAAACGGCCGATGGTCCCGTGCCCGTCGCCTTCAACGGCCACCAGAACCTTTCTGAAGATAGAAACACCCACCTGGTCGTGACCTTTTCCGGTTTGCGACCGGCGTCCCTGGCCCACGTCCCGGGGGGACAGGCTTTGGCCGGGGTTGATCTGCCCGTGGCCGGCACGGTGTCGGTGCGATTGATGCCCGATGGAGCGGTGGACCATCTTGGCTTTTCGCTTGAAAGCCCTGCCGGTACCGTCACGCTGCCCGCCCCCCAGGCCACGGCCTATGAGATCCGGAGCCTGAGGGTGCATGGAACGGTTGAGCCTGGCTTTCATGGCCTGACGCTCGATCACGGAAGAATCGAACTGGCGGACGGCCCATGGCTGGAACTGGCCGCCGCCACCCTGACATGGACCCCGCCGCCCGCTCCCGAAGGACCCGTTCTTGAAGGAGAGGATTCCGCGAAGGACACCATGGCCGGGCACAGCAGGGCGAACGATTCCATGAAAACACCCGCCACACCGAAAAAAAACAAGCGGCGGCGCCCGCCCCTGCCGCCCGTGCCGCCGCCCTGGCTTGCGCCCTCCCCCGCTGTGCCCCCGTCCATGCCTGCCGTGCCCGCCGTGCCTCCCTCCGGGCGGTTGACTCTTGCCGCCGATTTCACGGTGAGCACTCTTCTTTTGAATGATCTCATGGGCCATTGGCCGGTGGGGGTGGCATCGGACCCGCGCGCCTGGATCGGGGCCAATCTGCGGGATGGCAGGATCGAGCAGGCCCGTTTCACGGCAAGCCTGGGCGGTCCCGATGCCGCCGGACTTGCTGTGGAAAGTTTCTACGGCGCGCTGACGGTTCACGAGGCCACCATCGACTATCTCAAGCCCATGCCACCGGTCCGCCACGCGACCGCCGATGTGATCTTTCACCCCGATCGGCTGGAGATCACGGCCCGCGGCGGGGGCGTTCACGATTTGCGGGTGACCGAAGGAACGGTGGTGATCACCGGCCTTGATCATGTGGACCAGTTCTGCGCCATCGCCCTGACCGTCACCGGCCCGGTGCGCGATGCCTTGCGTGTGATCGACAGCGAGCCTTTGGGCTATGCGACGGCGTTGGGGCTTGCACCCGCCCAGGCCGACGGTTCGGCCGTCACCCGGCTGGTGTTGACGTTTCCGGTGGAAAAAAGCCTGACCATCGACCAAATCGTGGTCAAGGCCCACGCGCGGTTGTCCGATCTTGCCTTGAGACGTCTCGTCGCCGGTCATGACATGACGAACGGGACCTTCACCCTTGCGATTGATACCGAAAAGCTCCAGGCCAGCGGCCAGGCGGTACTGGCCGATGTGCCGGTTCAAATGGAATGGCACGAATTTTTCGATAAAACCCTTTCCCCCGTCCGCAGCCGCTATGGGCTGGAAGGGACCTTTGGCGATGAGTCGCGCGTCGCGCTTGGTCTTGACTTTCCGCCCTTCGTTCCGTCCTATCTGAGCGGACCGGTGCACACGAAACTGACGGCAAGCGTGGGGTTCGACGGCACGGGCACCGTGAACGCCGAGGCCGATCTGACGGCGGCAACGCTGGCCCTTGCCGGGATCGGCTGGCGCAAGGCCGCGGGCCAGCCGGCCACCGCCACGGGGGTGCTGCATGCCGCCGCCGGGGTGGTGCGCACGGTGTCTCGTTTTGCCCTGCACGCCGAGCCTGAGGCCTTCATCACGGGCCACATCGCCTTCACACCCGCCGGCCGGCTGGAAGAGGTCGCCTTCGATCGGTTACGGATCGGCCGCACCGATCTGACCGGAACGCTGAATGTTGGACGAGAGGGGGATTGGCGCCTGAATATGACGGGACCGGCCGTTGATCTCGTCCCGTTTTTGCAATCGCCCGCCTCCTCCGACGATGCCGCGTCTCCCGATCTGACCCTGGCGTTGACCGCGACCCGGCTGTGGGGCAGCGAAGCGGGATCGCTAAGCGATGTCACGGTGATGGCGCACCGGGAAAACAACCTGTGGCATCGGGGGACTCTGAAGGCCCGGGTTGGCACGGATGAAACGGTCACGGCCACCCTTGCGCCGGGCGCCGGTCTTGCAGACGAGAGTAGCGAGTCTTCACTCCGCACGGTCACCCTTGACAGCGACGATGCCGGCGCCCTGTTGCGGACTTTCGATCTGTTCGACAACATGATCGGCGGCCGGGTGCAGGTGCGGGCCATCTTGGATGAATCAAACATCCTGCAGGGCAGCGCGGAGGTCCAGGAGTATCGCCTGGTGAATGCGCCGCTTCTTGCCCGCCTGTTGACGGTGGCGGCCCTGACCGGGATTCTGGAATCGCTGACCGGCGATGGCCTTCGTTTCACGAATCTCGAAATGCCGTTCGTCCATCACGACGGCGTTCTGTCGGTCACGGATTTCCGCACCTCTGGTCCCTCGCTGGGGTTGACCGCCATGGGCAAGCTGTTCCTGCGGGAGGAGCGGATGGAAATGAACGGGACCATCGTCCCCATTTATCTCCTCAACAGTCTGTTGGGCAAAATTCCCGTGTTGGGAGACTTGATCACCGGGGAGAAAGGAGGGGGGCTGTTCGCCGCGACCTACACCATGACCGGTTCCCTTGCAGACCCGGTGACGACGCTCAACCCCCTTGCCGTGGTGGCTCCAGGATTTCTGCGTAATCTTTTCAAGGTATTTGACAGCGTTCCTGACAAAAAGGATGACATCCGGCAAAATCCCGGGCAGGACAAAAAATAATCCCCATAAGCACAAGTCTTGCCTGGCGAGGCGCGCACGCCAAGGGCCGCAGACGCGCGGCGCTTGGGGGGAAGCCCTGACGATCGAGGCTCAAAGATCTTTGGCGGTTTAACGCCGAAGGTGTCCCTTGATGGTCCCGCAGACAGTTTCTCACTTCTTGGGAACATCAGTTCTTCTTAGATTCCAGACGGTACTGGAAATCCCCCCATGCGATTGACCCTGTGCCTGGCGATTCCTGATCCCAAAGCCGATCGCATTCGCGATCTGGATGGAATCATCTCCATTGGCCTGTCCTCCCGGCCAGATTGTTGCAATATGCAATATTGCATTATACTTCATGGTGTTTTAAATACCTGCATATCGGATTCTCGCGGTACATCACGACCTAGCCCATTCTGGCCAGGGTGGGGGCGCGCGGTTAAATCCGTCTCTGGAAAAGGGGGGCCGATGTTGGGGCGACTGCGGTGGGTGCTGTTGGGGCTGATTCTGGGGACACTTGTCCTGGGGGGGGTCTTCGTTGCGTCGGAAGGTGCCTGGGCGGTTACCGCCGATGGCGAGGAGTATTCCAGCCTGTCCTGGTGGGTCTGGCCTCTCATGCTTTTCGGTGTGACGTTTGGATTGGGTATCGTCGCCGTGCTGGGGGGCGTTGGCGGCGGCGTGTTATTCGTGCCGATCGTGGGCGGTTTTTTCCCCTTCCATCTGGATTTCGTGCGGAGCGCAGGCTGGCCATCCATCAGTTTAGAATGGCCTTCCAGAGGCGGGGGAGCGGCAGGCACGCCTGCGGGGGAGCGGCAGGCACGCCTGGATGATTTTGACGA
>WOUV01000100.1 GCA_009773045.1 Rhodospirillaceae bacterium
ACACCCTGCTTTTCAATGAACCATTTCGGGCGTGGAGTCCTTGACCATGCTACAGGCAATATCGGCCATTAAGTCCGCGACGCTGTTGAGAACGGCGGCACGTTGGGGAGCTTCTCGTGCAGTCTCCCGCATTTCGACGGCTGCATAGTGAAGGGCGGCCGCGGCGATTTCGTCATCGACCGTCATTATGGTGCTGAGCAATTTCCCTCTGAGTATTTTTGTATTCCTTCAGAAAAGTATGTCCCCGCACAGAGACAAGACTATATTACGGAATATCAGCTAATGTCAAGAAATGTTTTAAACCAGAACATAACGCGGCAGAAAACAAGACCATACCACGAATTTCCGACTCGGAAATCGCCGTAATTGGAACATGAACGAACATAAATTGTATAAAAATTGTATGAATTATCGTGTGTTTTTTATCAAAGACATCCCTAATTCAACTTGATAAGGCGCCGGTTTGGCGGGATAGTGCGCAGAACAGGCGTACACCGCCGCGCAGGAACACGTCACCCCGCCCGACGGTTACGTGGAAAAGTTCTATCGACTCGTGCGCCACCCGCTGAAGGTGATGCAAAAGAACCGTCCCTCGCGTGTCGTGCCGAGCGGCGGCAAACCTTCCCCGACCGCCCCCCGATTCTGATATGGTGGGCCGTTGCTTTGTGATACGAGAGATCCCATCGATGCCAAAACGCCCCAGCACCTTTTCCCTTCCCACCAAGGAACAATTGAGCGCATACATCCGTCAGCACGAAGGTCCGCTGCACACACGGGATCTGGCGCGGGCGTTGAGCATCAGCGGCCCGGACCGGGTGGTCTTAAAACGGATGCTGCGGGAGTTGGAAACCGAGGGAGCAATCGCCTCTCCACCGAAGCGCCGGAGCCAGACAGGCCCCCTGCCCGCGGTGGCGGTGGTTGACATCCACGACACCGACAGCGAGGGCGAGTTGCTGGCCCGGCCGGTGGCATGGAACGAACAGGATCCTATCCCCCGCATCGTCATGCTTCAGGCGCGCGGCCAGCCGGCCCTTGGGGTGGGCAACCGGATTCTTGCCCGTCTGCGGGCCATCGGGGATCACACCTATGAGGGAAAGTCGATCCGCACGCTGACCGCCGCAGCGGCGCGGGTGATCGGGATTTATGACCCTTTGCCCGAAGGCGGACGGGTCTGCCCTGCCGATCGGCGAGAAAAATCCGATCTTATCATCGCGCCCGGCGATACCCTGGATGTCGAATCCGGTGCGCTGGTTCTGGCTGAGGTCATGCCAGGCCGACGGTACGGTGCCCGTCGCGCCCGGGTGATCGAACGGCTGGGCCACCGGGACGATCCGTGCGCCATCAGTCTGATATCGATCGTCGGGCATGGTCTGCCGCACACCTTTCCACCCGAGGCCCTGGCTCAGGCAGTGGCGGCAGAGCCGGTGGACCTTGGAACACGCGAGGATTTGCGCGCCCTGCCGCTGGTCACCATCGACGGCGAAGATGCCCGCGATTTCGATGATGCCGTGTGGGCACAGGCCGATACCGACCCGGAAAATCCTGACGGCTGGCATGTCGTCGTTGCGATTGCCGATGTCGCCGGGTATGTGCGGCCCGGGGATGCCCTGGACCGGACGGCCCGGCTCCGCGGCAATTCGGTCTATTTTCCCGATCGCGTGGTGCCAATGCTGCCCGAGGCCCTGTCCAACGGCTGGTGTTCGCTGGTTCCGGGCGAGGACCGCCCCTGCCTTGCCGTCCATCTGTGGCTTGACCGCGAGGGACGCACGGTGAAGCGCCGCTTCGTGCGCGGTTTGATGCGCTCGACGGCCCGGCTCACCTATCATCAGGTCCAGGCGGCCCGCGACGGCGCGCCGGACACGGCGACCGCCCCGCTACTTGGCTCCGTCATCGCCCCCCTTTACGGCGCCTATCAGGCCCTGGCCCGCTGGCGGATGGCACGGGGAACGCTGGAGCTGGATCTGCCCGAGCGGAGAGTGGTTCTGGATGACGCCGGCACGGTGCTGCGAGTCGAACCCCGGCTCCGTTATGACAGCCATCGCCTGATCGAGGAATGCATGATCGCCGCCAACGTCGCCGCCGCCGAACAGCTCGAGAGTCTGCACCGGCTGTGCCTTTATCGGATTCACGACCAGCCGACGGAGGAAAAGCTTCAGTCCCTGCGGGATTTCCTGTCGTCCATCGGCCTGAAACTGAGCCGGGGGCAGGTGTTGCGGGCACAGCATTTCAATCACATCCTGGCCAGGGCGGCCACCACCCCCCATGGCATCATGGTCAACGAAGTGGTCCTGCGCAGCCAAGCCCAGGCCGAATACAACCCGGCCAATATCGGCCACTTCGGCCTTGGCCTGCCGCGCTACATGCACTTCACCTCGCCCATTCGCCGCTATGCCGATCTTCTTGTGCACCGCGCCCTGATTGCCGGCTTGGCGCTGGGGGAAGGAGGGGACAATCCTTCGACGGAATCCCTGGCGGAAACGGGGGAGCACGTCTCGCGGACCGAACGGCGCGCCGCGAGCGCCGAACGGGATGCCATCAACCGCTATGCCACGGCGTTTCTTGCAGCCCACGTGGGCGCCACCTTTGCCGCCCGCGTCAATGGCGTCACCCGTTCCGGGCTGTTCGTCACCCTGGAAGAAACCGGGGCCGACGGCCTTATCCCCATCGGCACGCTGGGGGAGGATTATTTCATGCACGACGAAATCCGCCGTTCCTTGACGGGCCGTCGCACGGGCGCGACGTACCGGCTGGCCGATGCCGTCACGGTCAAACTCCACACGGCCGATCCCCTGACCGGCAGCCTGACCTTTCTTTTGGCCGATACGGATTCCTCCCCCCGCTCCCGCAAGGGAACCCGGCGCCGTTAAGAATTCATGCCCACGGGCGCACGTGCCGACGTGCGCTTAGTGGCCTGACAGCCAGCGGATCTGCTGCACCGAAGGCAATGCCGCGGCAAGCTGATGTGGGGTTTGTCCTGACGTGGGGTGGGACCAGTCAGGGGCGATATCGACCAAAGGCAGCACAACGAAGGCCCGCTCGTGCAGTCTTGGGTGGGGCAGAATCGGATCGGTGGTGCGAATCACATGACGATAGGCTAAAAGATCGAGATCAAGGGTCCGGGGGGCATTGGGGATTGTGCGCACTCGGCCGAAGGCCGCTTCTACCACGTGCAGAAAGGCCAGTAAATCCTCCGGTCCAAGGGAGGTCTCGACCCGGGCAACACCGTTGATGAACCACGGCTGCGCCGACGGTGGAACGGGCGACGATTCGATCCAACGTGACCTGCGGACGATTCTGATGCCACTCGACTCAATCAATGAGACTGTCGCACGACACGTTGCAAGTGGTGATCCAGCAGGGCTACGCAGATTGGCACCGATTCCGATCAGAATCATGACACTCTCTCCACACTGAGCCGTCGGACCACTTGCAGCCATCGCCATGGCCGCCTACGTTGGATACAGAAGTTCGTTGCTGTTTGAAACTCTACCACATCCAGCTGTCGTGACTCTCGCGAAACGATATGAGGAGTGCGTTCCGCGCGAGCATAGTCATCCATATCGCGAGCACGCCATGCGGTAACGGAAAAGACAACGACAGGGGGCGACGCATCTTTCGTGAAGGGAAAGAAGTTGTTATTTTTGAAACGGGGCATTCAGATGGTTTTCTATCCACAGGAACGGATTGGGCTGTTCATTGACGGTTCCAATCTTTACGCAGCAGCCCGTGCGTTGGGGTTTGATATAGACTACAAGCGCCTGTTGCAGCTTTTCGCATCGAAAGGCCGCCTCATTCGGGCATTTTACTATACGGCGCTGATCGAGGATCAGGAATACTCACCGATCCGGCCCTTGGTGGACTGGCTTGACTACAACGGATATACGATGGTCACCAAACCGACCAAGGAATTCACCGATGCCTCTGGACGCCGTAAGATCAAAGGCAACATGGATATCGAGCTGGCCATCGACGTGATGGAAATGGCCAATCATCTTGACCATGTCGTTCTCTTTTCCGGGGACGGTGATTTCAGGCGGCTGGTGGATGCCATACAGCGCAAAGGGCTGCGGGTGACGGTCGTGAGCACGGTGCGTTCCCAGCCCCCCATGGTTGCCGACGAACTGCGCCGGCAGGCTGATGTATTCATCGAATTGCTGGAACTGGAGTCGGCCATCGCCCGTGTGGCGCCAGGACGGGGTCCGAACATGGGCGGAACAAATGGCATCAAGGTCGGGCGTTATGGCATCGACCCCCTGACCGATGAGGACGAGGATGCGGAAATATTCGAATCTTCCAATCCCCAGTCCGTCACACCATGAGACCTGCTCCCAGCACATTCCAGGCCGGGGAAGCACCCGACACGCCCGGAAAAGAATGTGCCCGCTGTCCCCGGCTGGTGACGTTCCGTGAGGCCAACCGGGTCCGTTTCCCGGCCTGGCACAATGCGCCTGTCCCCTCGTTCGGGAGCCTGGAGGCATGGCTTCTGGTGGTGGGTCTTGCCCCGGGGCTGCGGGGAGCCAACCGAACCGGCCGTCCCTTCACGGGAGACTTCGCCGGTGAATTGCTGTATGCTACGCTGAAGGCATTCGGTCTGGCGAGGGGAGACTACCAGGCGGAATCGGACGATGGCTTGTGTCTTCACGGGTGCCGCATCACCAACGCCGTGCGTTGCGTGCCCCCTGAAAACAAACCCCTGCCGGAAGAAATCCGCGCGTGCCGTTCTTTTCTCCAGACGGAAATGGCCGCCATGCCGCGGCTGCGGGCAATGGTGGCGCTGGGGCCGCCCGGCCTTTCCGCCATGGTGCCGTACACCGGCTGGAGGACGGCCTGTGGCTGGCCGACAGCTATCACTGCTCGCGCTACAACACCCAAACCGGCCGGCTGTCGGAAGCCATGTTCGCGGATGTCTTCCGCCAGATTCTGGCGCTCGCCGCGCCTTCCGATGATCTGGGAGGGGAAAGGCATTAAAAAAAGGTCCTTCAGGAGGCCCCTCCCCTGTTATGCTCCATTGCCTGACATCGTGTCGATGTACCAGGGTCCGGTCATCGACGGAGCCACACGGAAAGGTAGGGTCCCATGATCCGGCGTTCCCTTGATGTCCTGGACCGGCCCGAGATCGTCCGCATTCTTTTCCATCCGCGCGCGGAGCCCCCGGGTGGAGACCCTGTTCCGGGAGCACTCCCGGTGCGGATTCTAGTCGCAAGCGATGTTGCCGTCGGCGGGAAAATCTATATAGCGGGCCTTGAGTCGCCAATCATCCTTTATTTTCATGGCAACGGCGAGATCGCGAGTGATTATGACAGCATCGCGCCCTATTATACCCGCCGGGGGATGACGCTGTTTGTCGTTGATTACCGGGGGTATGGTCTGAGTGACGGCGTTCCCTGTGCCACGACCCTGATTGAGGATGCGGTGGCGGTTTACAATCAAACCGGGTACCTGCTGACACAGCGGGGTCTCAGTTATCCTGATCTGTTCGTTATGGGGCGTTCGCTGGGTAGCGCGGCGGCCATCGAAGTGGCTTACCGGGCCGGAGCGGACATCGCCGGCCTGATCCTTGAAAGCGGCTTTGCCCATACGTTTGATCTTTTGCAACGCCTAGCCCCCACGCCGTTGCCTCCCGCCGAGGAAGCGCGCGATGGTTTTGGTAATCTCGAGAAAATCAGTCGCGTGACGGTCCCCTGCCTGTTCATCCACGGGCAGCGGGATACCCTTATTCCCCCAGCCGATGGCCTTGCCTTGCGGGATGCCTGCGGTTCAGGCCACAAGCGTATGGTGCTCATTCCCGGTGCCGGCCATAACGACCTGCTGTCGTATGGCTTGATGACGTATTTCGATGCCATCCGCCGTTTCGTGTTTAAAATCGTTCCCCCTGAAACATGAGACCATGTGACATGGACCGTGACTGACGCGGGGGATGATTGCGGTAGAACACCGCGGGGATGTGGGAAAGACCATGTCCTTCCTATAGTGTGTTAAACGAACGGCTGGAAAGGCGCACGACCCAGGCGGTTTCGGTTTTTCCCAGGTGTTTTTTCGGAAATCTGCATCATGTCCGACCTTTTTGACTGTCCCCCGAACGAAACCTCCTATTCCGCCAAGGATATCGAGGTTCTGGAGGGGCTGGAGCCGGTCCGTCGCCGCCCCGGCATGTACATTGGCGGCACCGACGAACACGCTCTGCACCATCTGGTGGCCGAGATTCTGGACAACGCCATGGATGAGGCCGTGACCGGCCATGCCACGCGAATCGATGTGGAGCTTGGACCGGACAACACGATTACCGTGAAGGACGACGGGCGCGGCATTCCGGTTGACCCCCACCCCCGCTTTCCCGACAAATCCGCCCTGGAGGTCATCTGCACGACCTTGCATTCGGGAGGCAAATTCGGGGGCAATGTCTATACGGTTTCCGGGGGGTTGCATGGCGTTGGTCTTTCGGTCGTCAACGCCCTTGCGCGGGAAATGACCGTCGAGGTGGCCCGCGAGGGCGTGTTATGGCGTCAGAACTATGCGCAGGGACGAGCGGTTGCGCCGCTGTCACGAGTGGGAAGCGCCGGAAACCAGCGGGGGACAACGGTTCGTTTCACGCCCGATGGCGAGATTTTCGGCAGCCGCCTGCGGTTCCGTCCGGCGGTTTTGTACCGGATGTGCCGCTCCAAGGCCTATTTGTTCCGCCGCGTCCGCCTGCACTGGCGGTGCGAGGGGGCGCTGTTGCACGACGATGAAACCACGCCGGTGGAAGCGGTTTTGCATTTTCCGAACGGCCTTGTCGATTTCCTGGGGAGCATGGTGGAGGGACGGGAAACCGTGGCGCGGGCCTTCGCGGGTGAGGCGAGACTGATCGACACGCTGGGGCAGGTGGAATGGGCGGTGGCCTGGCCCCTGGATCAGGAGGGATTTTGCACGTCCTATTGCAACACCATCCCGACCCCCGAAGGAGGCACCCATGAAGCCGGCCTGCGCAATGCCCTGACCCGTTCGCTGCGGGCCTATGGCGAGATGGTGGGCAACCGCCGGGCCGCCCTCCTGACCGCCGAAGACGTGGCGGGCAGCGCCTGCATGGTGTTATCCCTGTTTTTGCGCGAGCCTCAGTTCCAGGGCCAGACCAAGGAAAAACTGGCGTCGGTGGAGGCGACCCGCCTTGTGGAAACGGCGATCAAGGACCCGTTCGACCATTGGCTGTCGGCGGACTCCGGCGCCGGCAAAAGCCTTCTTGACTTCGTGATCGAGCGGGCGGAGGAACGCCAGCGCCGCAAGCAGGCCAAAGAGACGGCACGCAAGACCGCCACCAGGCGTCTGCGCCTGCCGGGCAAGCTGGCCGACTGTTCCCGTACCCTGGCCCACGGCACGGAACTGTTCATCGTGGAAGGGGATTCCGCCGGCGGTTCGGCCAAACAGGGCCGCAACCGGGAAACGCAGGCTATCTTGCCCCTGAAGGGCAAGATCCTGAACGTGGCCTCGGCCTCCGAAGGCAAGCTTGCCATCAATCAAGAACTGAAGGATCTGGTGGAAGCGCTGGGGTGCGGCACCCGTGGAGGCTATGAGGCGGAAAAGCTGCGCTATGAAAAAGTCATCATCATGACCGACGCCGACGTGGACGGCGCCCATATCGCCTCGCTGTTGATGACGTTCTTTTTTCGTGAAATGCCCGGACTGATGCATGATGGGCATCTGTATCTTGCCATGCCGCCGCTCTATCGGCTGACTCAGGGCAGCCGGTCGGTTTATGCCCGCGATGATGCGCACAAGGAACGCCTGCTGAAACGGGGAGTGGGGGGCACGGGCAAGATCGAGGTTGGTCGCTTCAAGGGCCTTGGTGAAATGAGTCCCCAGCAGCTTCGCGAAACCACCATGGACCCCACGCGGCGGACTCTGCTGAAGGTTGTTCTGTCCTCCGGTCGCACCGAAGGAAACCGGGAAGAAGCCGAAGAAATCGCCCGTCTGGTCGAGCGGCTGATGGGGCGCAAGCCAGAGTTGCGATTCCAGTTCATCCAGGAACGGGCCAAATTCGTGCAAGGCCTGGACATCTGAACCATTTCTTTACAATACAGGGTGTCCTGTCGATGCAACGACGCGCCGCGAAGGAAGAGGTGAATGGGGGACGTTGGATCATGAACACCAAGCCGGTCGCAAGAAACGCGACGGGACACAACGTGGACGAAAATCGTCGGGTGACGCCGGAACGCATGCTGCTTGATACCGTCGATCGGGTGCGCCGCATGCGGGAAGGACGCGCGGCCATTCACATCCATCTTTCCGATCTGCATCCGCAGAACAAAAGCGAGGCACACTTGCGAATTGCCTTGAGGTTGCTGGAGTCGCTTGTAAGCGGCTACCGGTGCCAGACGTTTGTTCTGACCAATGACGACATCGTCATTCTTGGCAAGGACATTCCCGAAGAGGATGCGGCGGTGGTCCTTTCCCGGCTGCGCGCCATGTTCAGCAACGATCCCCTGACCCAGGACGATCCAGGCGACGGCCAGGACCCGTTCGCCACGTGGTACGACCTTGAACATGATTTCGACCGGTTTTCAGACCTGACTCACGCCTTGTTCACCGCCGGGGAAGAACGGATGTTCGCCCGGGCGCACGGCCCCCCGCCAAACCCCAACCCATGACCTCACGCGACCTTGAAGCCATCATCGCAAAGCTTGAACGGGTTGATCTGTCCCGTTTCATCCGGCGCCAATCCACCGTTCATCTGCTGGGCAATGCCAGCAAGGCCGAAGTGGCGTTCCAGGAATTTTACATCTCCATCGCCGATCTGCAAAAGGTCGTGGCGCCTAAGCTGGATTTTGCCACGAACCGCTGGCTGTTCCAGTATTTGACGACCGTTCTTGACCGTGCCGTCCTGCGGGCGCTCACGAAAATGAAACTTCTGGTGATGCCCTCTGCCATCAGTCTCAATCTGAATGTCACATCCTGTCGTCATCCCTCGTTCAACGCTTTTCTTGAAACACTCGCCGAGGGGCAAGACGTGGTGGTGGAGATGGAACTGGTGGATGCGTTTGCCCACCTGAACGATTTTCTGACGATCCAGGCGGCGCTGCACGAGCGCGGGTACAAACTTTTGCTGGACCGCTTGACGCCGATTACGTTCCAGCTGATTGATCCCACCCTGTTTGATGCCTATTACATGAAGATCAACTGGAGTCCGGATCTGACCGACGCCGTTGTTCCCAAGGACGGCGAAACGCCACAGGCCTTCATCGCCCGGATCGGTGCGGAAAAATTCATCCTTGCGCGTTGTGACTCGGAAGCCGCGGTCAAATGGGGCATTGCCATAGGCATCCGCTGGTTTCAGGGGCGCTTCGTTGATGCCATGCTGGCGGCCGTCACCATGGCCGGCTGTCTGGACAGCGCCGCCTGCACCCTGCAACAATGCACTCTGCGGCGCGGCGTGATCGTTGGTCCGCATCGCGATCAGTGCACGAATCACAGACTGCTCGATACCTTCCCGCAAATCCGCTCGCCAGGGCGCGGGTAAGGGGAAGAAAACGATGCGCACCAGCAAACCGTCAGGCCCCGTGAATCTGCCAAGCCAGGAAGACCTTCTGCTCGATTACGTTCACCGGCTGGAACAGCACCGCAAAGGGCGCAAGGGGATTCATGTCCATTTATCGCGACTGGCGCCTATGAACCGCACGCCCCAGCGCGTCACCGTGGCGGCCAGCACGTTCGAATCCCTGGTGCGCGCCGTGCAAGGACAGTTCTTTCTTCTCAACAATGCGGACATCATTTTCATCTATAAGGACCTGCACGAGGACGAAATCGCCTCGGCCATCGTCAAGGTGCAGTTCATGTTTGCCGACGACGATCTTTTGATCAACACTCCCGATGGCGAGTTTGGCGATTTCGTCACCGTCCACGATGTTGAAAAGGAATATCCGGCCCTGCTCCAAATGGCCCGGCGCCTTGTGGTCGAAGAGGAAGAACGGCGTCAGTCCGAAACCGAGGCGGTGGACAAGAACCTCCAGCGCGCTCAGGCGAAAAAAAAAAGCTTATCCCTCTTCCACCGTCGCTTCTATGGCGGTTGGAGGAAATGCTGGCCCAGGCCGATCTGTCCAATCTGCTCCGCCGGCAATCTGTTTGCGCCATCATCGGCAAGGTACCGCCGCAGCGCGTGTTCACCGAGGTGTTCATTTCAATCCCGGATCTGCGATCGACCTTGTTGCCCGAAATCGACATCATCGCCAGCCGCTGGCTGTTCCAACATTTGACCGATACCCTGGATCGGCGGGTTCTGTCGCTGATGTACAAAAATGACGATCGCACCCTTGACAGTGATTTCAGCCTGAACCTCAATGTGCCCACGCTGATGAGTCCTGAATTTCTGAAATTCGATGACAATATCAAAACCGGTGTGCGGCATACGATCGTGATCGAAATTCAGGAAATGGATATTTTCAACGATCTGTCCGCGTATCTGTTCGCCCGCGATTTCGTGCACGAGTGTGGGTACCGCATTTGCGTTGATGGCGTTTCGCGGCATTCCCTGCGGTTCGTGAACCGGTCCAGGCTGAAGGCCGATCTGTTGAAGGTGTTGTGGAACCCGGAAATGGCCGAAGATACCGAACTGCCGGGAGGAATAACCTATCACGAACTTTTCAAACGCAACGGCATCAACCGCATCATTCTCGCCCGTTGCGATTCCCCCGCGGCCGTCGAGTTCGGGCAGGCGATGGGTGTCAATCTGTTTCAGGGCCGTTATATCGAGGAACTGCTGCTCGCCGACGAAAAACGGCGCACCGGCGTTCCGATCGCGCGACGCAGGTAGAATCGGAGATGTGCGGGATGCAGGTGCAAATGATGACGGACAAGGACATCGAATCCTACTTTACCACCATGCTGAACTGGGTCGATCTGCCGGATCTGTCTCCCTGCCATCGCGGCAAGGTGCGCGACGGCTATGACCTTGCGGATGGTTCCCGGATTCTGGTGGCAACGGACCGTCTGAGCGTGTTCGATCAGGTGATCGGCCGTATTCCGTTCAAGGGGCAGGTGCTCAATCAGACCGCGCTGTTCTGGTTCCAGCACACGACAGACATCATCGCCAATGCCGTGCGCGCGGTCATCGATCCCAATGTGGTGGTGATGGAGCGGCTGAAGATGATTCCGGTCGAGGTGGTCGTGCGTGCCTACATGGCCGGGACCAGCAAGACGTCTCTTTGGACTTTGTACAAGAATGGGGGGCGGTTTCTTTATGGTCATCACTTTCCCGCAGACTTGCGGGAAAATCATCCGCTGCCGCACCCTGTCATAACCCCCACCACCAAAAGCATAGGGGGGAAACATGACAGGCCCATCGCACCGGCCAATGTCGTCGCCGCGGGTTTTCTGGACGCCGACCGGTGGGAACAGATCGCCGATGCTGCCTTGCGGCTGTTTGCCCGGGGGCAAGAGATCGCCCGTCGTCGGGGATTGATTCTGGTTGATACCAAGTACGAGTTCGGCCTTGCTCCCGATGGCCGGCTGCTGGTGGCCGATGAAATCCACACTCCCGACAGCAGCCGCTACTGGCTGGCCGAAAGCTATGAAACCCGCCTCGCGAAGGGCGAAAAGCCCGAGAATCTGGACAAGGACTTCGCACGGGCATGGGTTGCGGACCGGTGCGATCCCTATCGCCAACCGATACCGCCGCTGTCTCCGGCGACCATGGTTGAATTCGCACGGCGGTATGTGCATCTGTACGAAACCATAACGGGCGAAACCTTCGTCCCCCCCGCCCTTGATCCGCCTGTGATCGAGCGGGTGCGCGCCAATATCAAACGCTATGTCGCCGGGAAAGGAATCGAGGGGGGTGTGGGGGGAGGCTAAGAGGATATCCGGCACGTCAGTTACCCACACGGGAGTCCTCTGCTCCTCTCTCGCAAATGCCACACCCTGGAGGGAGCCATGTTCGAGGTTTCGGATGATCTTTGGAAACAGCTGGAGCCAGTGCTGAACCCGTTCAAAAGAACCCGTTCCGTTCCGGGCGTTACGATGCACTCCATAAACGAAACTTCCTTGGGGCGCTGATGGTGGCAGGCGCCATGATCGTTTCCCGGCAAATCCCAAAACCAAAACCCCCCGCGTAAGGCAATGAGCGTGCCGGATGTCCTCTTAAAGTATTCAGAAGGGGTTTAGTGTGTCGGAAAGAACAGACGGGTGGTTCGCGCGGCAGGGAAGGGACAGACGATGATTCGCCATACTGTTCTGGAAGACATGGCGCGCGCCTGGTATGAAACGTGCGTGCGCCTGGAAGAACAAAGCCTTGCAGCGGCGGTGTTCGAGGATTCATCGGAATTCG
>WOUV01000101.1 GCA_009773045.1 Rhodospirillaceae bacterium
GGCATTTTCTTCCCCTCTGCCATATGAGAGTATCAATTCAGGATCGATATCATGCCTGTCATGGCGAGGTGTTATCATCCATTTTGAGCTTGGATTCTTCCTTGCAGGATATGTTTTTTGTCTGGTCGCGCATGAAGATAAAGGTTGGAGATGAACAAGCCGAACGGAAGGCCGGTATAACCAATATGAACATGCATTTCATCTGGCATGTGCGTGCTGAGCATTTTCTTGGACATCAGTGTAAGGTTATTCTCCGAAGCCAAATGTATTGTACCAGTCATCTTGCAAGCAGAATGAAATGTCGTGTCCCAGAAATGAAGAAACGGTATGGCTGTGTGATGCTCAACAAAGAAATAACGGTTCGGGACCGTGATAAAGACCGTGCATGCCACACGCAATAACTCCTTGACTAATAAATTTCGTTCTGAATGGCCCCCGGTGTGCTCCAGAACCGCATTTGATACTGCAATATCAAATGATTTGTCATCAGATGGTAGTTGTTCTCCTTGGCTTAACTGCACGTAATTAATATCAGGAAAGAGTATTCTGATATTTTTGCCTTCACCAAGCCCAGCTGCCGTTACTTTCTCATGATAGGGGTATAAACTCTCGAACGTATTAGCTGTATCTTCCCTTACATCCGACACACCGACATCGAGAATGGTATCAGATCACCCCAGGGTGTGTTTCGATGTGGCGTGAGGGGCGAAAACCGGTGCAATGGTCTTGAAGCCCGCCGTGCCCCAAAGGCCCCCCATGGCACTGGAAAGTGCATCGTGGTCATTGCGTCGTGGTCACAGTGCATGCGCTCATGACATGTTCATGGCCGCGCTGTCTTGCGCCATCGCCTTTGTATTTGCGTCAGGGCGAGGAGTTTTTATCCCAACCCGTCCGGCTGATGGAGGGGGGGGTGGATCGCCGATCTCCCCCGCCGGAGGATCCGGTTGGCGGGCCGTTCAGGTTGTTTAGACGGGGGTGCGAAAGGGCGAAAAGCTGTTCGAGGATTTCACGGTGGCGGCGCGCCATGGGACGGACCAGCCAAGGCATCCTTCGGGTGCCGCGCGGCGTTTGAGGAAAAGAATAAACAAGGGCAGGGCATCCCCGATTGTCCTCAAGAGTCAAGACTTGCGTGATGACGCATAAACTTGTATGACCCCTTCCGCTATCGAATCATTCAGGTGTCGCAATGGCGCGCATCGTCATGAAATTCGGCGGAACATCCGTCGGGGATATGGATCGAATCCGGAACGTGGCCCATCGCGTCCGGGCGGAAATCACGGCCGGTCATCAGGTCGCCGTCGTGGTTTCGGCCATAGCGGGGGTCACCAATCGCCTCGTCGCCCAGTGTCGGCAGCTGGCCCGGACGCAAATGCCTTGGTTCGATGGCGAGTACGATGTCGTGGTGGCCACCGGCGAGCAGGTGACGACGGGCCTTCTGGCCCTTGCCTTGCGCGATTCAGGTGTGCCGGCCCGTTCCTGGCAGGGATGGCAGATCCCGATTCGTACCAATGAAGCCCATGGCAAGGCCCGGATCGATTCGATCGATTCCGCGCCCCTTCTGGCGGAAATGGCGGAAGGAAGCGTTCCGGTGGTGGCGGGCTTTCAGGGCATCGGTCCCGATGGACGGATGACGACGCTGGGACGCGGAGGGTCTGATACCTCCGCCGTCGCCCTTGCCGCCGCCCTTGCCGCCGACCGGTGCGACATCTATACCGATGTGGACGGGGTGTATACTACCGATCCCCGCATCGTGGCCAGGGCACGCAAGCTCGACAGAATCACCTATGAGGAAATGCTGGAAATGGCCTCCCTCGGCGCCAAGGTCTTGCAGACCCGTTCCGTGGAAATGGCCATGAAGCACCGCGTGCCATTGCGGGTGCTTTCAAGCTTCACCGACACCCCCGGAACCCTAGTTTGCGACGAGGACGAGATCATGGAACACCATCTTTTGAGCGGCATCGCCTACAGCCGCGACGAAGCCAAAATCACCCTGACCAAGGTGGCCGACCGGCCCGGCATCGCGGCGGCCGTGTTCGGACCCTTGGCCGATGCCAATGTCAATGTGGACATGATCGTCCAGAACATCTCTGAAGACGGCAGAACGACCGATCTGACCTTCACCGTCACCAAGGCCGATCTGGAACGGGCGGTGGCGGTGTTGCGGGCGAGCCGGGATTTCACCTTCGAACGCCTGATTCCCGATTCGAACGTGGCGAAGATCTCCGTGATCGGGGTCGGCATGCGCAGCCATGCCGGCATTGCCCAGACCATGTTCAAGGCACTGGCCGAACGCGGGATCAACATCGCGGTCATTTCGACCTCTGAAATCAAGATCAGCGTGCTGATCGCCGAGGAATATACGGAACTGGCCTTGCGGGCGCTCCACTCGGCCTATGGGCTGGACGCCGTTTGATTCTTGGAGCCTTGACCAGCCAAAGGATGACCCCCACCATGGATCTTGCCTCCGCACATGAGCAGCTCGACCATTTGTGGCAGCGTGGGTGCGCGTTCCTGGGGTGTCGGTACGCCATCATGGGCGGGGCCATGTCGTGGGTGTCGGAGCACACCCTGGTGGCGGCCATTTCCAATGCCGGCGGCTTCGGTGTGCTGGCGGGCGGCTCCATGGAGCCGGACGGGCTTGCCGCCGAGATCGCGGCAACCGCAGCCATCACTCGTCGGCCGTTCGGGGTCAATCTGATCACTCTGCACCCGGCGCTGAACGCCCTGATCGATGTGTGTCTGGAAGCCCGGGTCAGTCATGTGGTGCTGGCGGGCGGCCTGCCCACGGCGGCGGCCATCCGCCGGGTCAAGGATGGTGGGGCCAAGGTCCTTTGTTTTGCCCCGGCCCTGGCCCTGGCGCGTAAATTGATTCGCTCGGGCACCGATGCCCTGGTGATCGAAGGGTCCGAGGCCGGTGGCCACATCGGACCGGTCGCAACCGGTGTGCTCGCCCAGGAAATCCTGCCGGAGATTCGCGAGGCGCCGGTGTTCGTCGCCGGTGGTATTGGTCGGGGCGAGGCGATCGTGGCCTATCTTGAAATGGGGGCCGCCGGCTGCCAGCTTGGCACCCGCTTCGTCTGCGCCACCGAATCCATCGCCCATCCCCACTTCAAGCAGGCCTTCATCCGCGCCGCCGCTCGCGATGCGGTGCCTTCCACCCAGGTTGACCCGGACTTTCCGGTCATTCCGGTGCGTGCCCTGGCCAACAAGGGAACCTTCGCGTTCGTCGAACGGCAAAGCCAGGTCATCGCCCGTTTCCGCGAAGGCGCCCTGACCCAGAAGGAAGCCCAGCTTGAGATCGAGCGGTTCTGGGCCGGCGCCTTGCGGCGGGCGGTGATCGAGGGCGATGTCGAACATGGCTCGCTGATGGCCGGCCAAAGTGTTGGCATGGTCAGCCGCGAACAGCCCACGGCGGAGATCATGACCGAACTGGTGCAACAAGCGGTCCACGCCCTGACCAAACGGCAGGGCCTTTTGGATGCAGTGGGGCTTTGATGCAAGAGCCGCAGCCCGCGTCCACTTCGCGACGGTTGCTGGGGCGGCTGCGGGATGTGATGGCCGGCTCCGGCACGGCGGAAGAACGTTTGAACAAAATCGTCGCCCTGATCGCCGATGGCTTGGCGGCTCAGGTGTGTTCCTGCTATGTCATGCGCGCCGGGGAAGTTTTGGAATTGTTCGCAACCGAAGGGTTGAAGCAATCCGCCGTGCACCGAACCCGGTTGCGGGTGGGCGAAGGGTTGGTGGGGTTGATCGCCGCCCAGGCCCGGCCCATCGCCCTGGCCGACGCCTGGTCCCACGCCGCTTTCGTCTATCGTCCGGAAACGGGGGAGGAACTGTATCACTCCTTCATGGGGGTGCCGATCATTCGCGGCGGCCGGGTGATCGGCGTTCTGGTGGTCCAGGATCGGGAACACCGCCATTACGTTGACGAGGATGTCGAAACCCTTGAAACCGTGGCCATGGTGCTGGCGGGGCTTCTGGTCGCCCATGAACTGATCCGGCGCGAGGAACTGCTGCCGACCGAAGGCAATGCCCTGTTGCCGTTGCGTCTTGAGGGGGTACGGCTCAGCCCCGGGGTTGGCATCGGCACGGCGGTTTTGCATTCCCCCCGCATCATCGTGCCGAAGATCATCAACGAAGACCCACAGGCCGAACTGCTGCGTCTTGAATCGGCCATTGCCGCCTTGCACGATGATCTGGACGTCATGCTGGCCTCTCCTGAATCGGTTGGCGAAGAATACCGTGATGTTCTTGAAACCTATCGCATGTTTGCCCAGGATCACGGCTGGAAGAACCGCATCCACGAGGCCATCCGCTCCGGCCTGACCGCCGAGGCGGCGGTGCAGAAGGTGCAAGATGACACCCGGTTGCGCATGAATCAGGTCACCGACTCTTATATTCGCGAACGGCTGTATGACTTGCAGGATTTGGCCAACCGCATCTTGCAACACCTGACCGGCGCCCGCGCCACCGCCGCCCGCGGGGATCTGCCCGAAGATACCATCGTGGTGGCCCGTTCCATGGGACCGGCCGAACTGCTTGATTACGACCGCCGCAAGTTGCGGGGTCTGGTCATGGAGGAAGGATCGGCCAACATGCACGTGGCGATCATCGCCCGCGCCCTCGATATCCCGGTGCTGGCCCGGGTGAAGGAAGCCGTCGCCAAGATCGAACCCTATGATCCCATCATCGTGGATGGCGAATATGGGCAGGTGTTCATCCGCCCGGGGGAGGATATCCAGCAGGCCTTCCACGCGAGCCTGGAGGCCCGCCGCGCGCGTGCGGCCCATCACGATGCGCTCCGCGATCTGCCCGCCGAAACGCTGGACGGCGTGCGCATCACCATGCTGCTCAATGCCGGCCTGCTGCTGGATATGCAGAACCTGCAACGGGTCAATGCCGATGGTGTCGGGCTTTATCGGACGGAGGTGCCGTTCATGGCCCGGCCGGCGTTGCCCGATGTCGAGGCACAGACAATTCTTTATGGCAAGATCCTCGCCCTGGCGGAGGGGCGCCCGGTGGCGTTCCGGACCCTCGATGTGGGGGGCGACAAGCTGTTGCCCTATTGGAATCCGGTCGAGGAACCCAACCCCGCCATGGGCTGGCGTTCGATCCGGGTCACGCTCGACCGCCCCTTGATCATGCGGCACCAGTTGCGGGCCTTGATCCGGGCCGCCGCCGGTCAGGATCTCGATGTCATGTTCCCGATGGTAACGGCGGTAGCCGAATTCGATGCCGCGCGCGCTTTGCTGGATCGGGAAATCGCCCGCGAACATTCCCGCGGCGGGGTGGTGCCGCGGCGCATTCGGGTGGGGGCCATGCTGGAGGTTCCGGCGTTGATGTGGCAGCTTCGTCCGCTGTTGCAGCGGGTGGACTTCGTTTCCATCGGCAGCAACGATCTTGCACAGTTTCTGTTTGCCAACGACCGCACCAATACCCAGGTGGCCGATCGGTACGATGTTTTGTCCCCGCCGTTTCTGTATGTGCTGCACTCCATCCTGAAGCAATGCGAGGCGGCCGGGGTGCCCTGTTCCGTGTGTGGCGAGATGGTCAGGAATCCCCTGGAGGCCATGGCGCTGATTGGACTGGGGTTTCGCCGCATCTCCATGGCGGCGCCCAGTTTCGGTGCGGTCAAGGGCATGGTGCGCTCGATGTCCGTGGTGCCGGTCCAGCATTATCTGGAAACCCTGCTCCATCTGCCACACCAGAGCGTGCGCGAACGGCTGCGCATGTTTGCCCTTGACCACAACATTGCTCTTTAGGGCACTTTCAAAAACTGCGTATCGGGGGCTTGACAGGACGTTTTTTGTGGTTTCATTATCTCTCTGTCCTGCAACAGGGGCCGTAGCTCAGTCGGGAGAGCGTCTCGTTCGCAATGAGAAGGTCAGGGGTTCGATTCCCCTCGGCTCCACCAGAAAAATCAAAAAATCAAGGAGGGCTGACCTTTTCCCAGGATAGCCCCACAGAAAATTCCCGGGATGACCTTAAAGACAAAAGGATGATCGCTTCTTCCAATCGCATGAGACGCCGCTTACGTGTATGGGCGCGGCACAGGCACCTGGGACGGCGGATGGCCGTGCTTTTGTTCTTCGCTTCCATCGTGTCGGGGGCGATCACGGTGGCTGTGCTGACCCGCTGGGGACCCAATGTATCGCCGACGGCCGTTCTGGTCCTCCTCAACGTTGATCTGATTTTATTGTTGTCGCTTGGCGTGGTGATCGCGCGGCGCATCGCCGGGGTGTGGGCGGAACGACGCAAAGGTCGGGCGGGGTCACGCCTGCATGTGCGATTCGTGGTGCTGTTCAGCGCGGTGGCGGTGGCCCCGGCCATTCTGGTGGCGGTGTTCTCGATTCTGTTTTTCACGATCGGCCTTGAGGCCTGGTTCAGCAGCCGGGTGCGCACGGCTTTGGACGAATCGGTCGCTGTGGCGCAGGTCTATGTCACGGAACACCGGCAGGGGATTGCCAACGATGTGCGGGCCATGGCCGCTTTTTTCGACAATGTCGACGAGCAAATCCTGTATAATAGCGAACTGTTGACCCGTCTCCTCGCCGCTCAGGCAGAGGTGCGCGATCTCAGCGAGGCGGTCGTGTTCAACCGTTCGGGCGCGGTGCTGGCCCGGACGGGTTATGCCTATTCCCTGCAATTCGAGGAGGTGCCGCTGAAGGCCCTGCGGGAAGCCGATGTCGGTGAGGTGCCGGTTCTCACCACCGACAACGAAGACCGTGTGCGGGCGTTGGTCAAGCTGTCCGGTCCTTTTCATACCTATCTGTACGCCGGGCGTTTCGTCGATGCCACGGTCCTCGCCCATGCCGACCGTATCCAACAGGCCGTATCGGAGTATCGCCTGCTGGAAGGGCGCCGTTCCGACATGCAGATCACCTTCTCGTTGATTTTCATTGTGGTGGCCTTGCTTTTGCTTTTGGCTGCGGTGTGGTTCGGATTGTCGCTGGCGACAGGTCTTGCGCGTCCCATTGTTTCGCTGATCGATGCCGCCGAGCGGATGGGGGCGGGCCATCTCGATGTGCGGGTGGAGATGCATCCGGGGAGTGATGAGGTTGGCACCCTGGTGCGAGCCTTCAACCGCATGGCCGTCCAGATCTCGATCCAGCAGCAGGCGTTGCTGGAGGCAAACCGCGAGTTGGACGAACGGCACCGTTTTACCGAAACGGTGCTCTCTGGTGTGACGTCCGGCGTCATTGGCATGGACGCGGCGGCGCACATCCATCTGCTCAATCCGTCGGCATCGGAGCTTTTGGCGGCCGAACTGGTCGAACTGGTCCGCCGGCGCCCGGAGCGTTTGTTCGAAAGCGAGATCCACTGCCTGCGTGGGGGACGCGCCCGCATTTTCCTGGTGCGCCTGGTGCCGGAACGGCTGGAGGAACGGGTGATCGGATACGTCCTGACCTTCGATGACATCACCGAGTTGCAATCGGCGCAACGCAAGGCGGCATGGGCCGATGTGGCCCGGCGAATCGCCCATGAGATCAAGAATCCACTCACCCCCATTCAGCTTTCG
>WOUV01000102.1 GCA_009773045.1 Rhodospirillaceae bacterium
TTCACGCGCGGCATCCAACGCATCGTCAAAATCATCCAGGCGTGCCTGCCGCTCCCCCGCCTCTGGAAGGCCATTCTAAACTGATGGATGGCCAGGTTCTCGCAGCTTCTGGAGCGCCGTGATGTCATCATCCACGATATCCAGGTGCGTCCCTATGATGCAGGGCGAACGCCACCGGTGCATGCCATTTCCTTCTCCCTGACCCCCCGCAATGATGCCGAGCCGATGACGGGCGAACGTCTCAACCGGTTGAAGGAAATGGTGGACGCGCCGGACAAACGCAACCCGTTTCAGCGGTTCGTCTCCGTGGGCCAGGTGGTGCGCAAGGAAATCGACCTGACCTGGATTTACAAGCTTTCCGGCATCGGATCGGCGGGGGGGGGGGGGGGGGGGGGCCGCGAATACGAAGCCGGAACCCAATTTGCCAGTATGACCATTACCGGCATCGATGCCGACCGGGTCAACCTCGTCAAACACACACCAAACGGTGACGAAAAATACATCATTCGATTCCGCAAGAAGTAAGGAAAGGAAAAGGACTGTGGGGGGAGGCGTGGCCTCCCCCCACGGCCCCCTCGGTCCTTTTCCTGGCGTGGCTTCAAGGAGCATAAGGCGAAAATCATGGTCGATTGGAAACGATGGGGGCTGATCGTGGGGATGCTCTTGCTCTCCGACAATGCCGCCGCGACAAGTCTGGAGGAAGGGATTACCGCTTATCGGGAAGGGCGTTATGAAGCCGCCCTGCCAGTTTTACGCCAACAGGCGCACAAGGGCGATGCGGAAGCCCTGTTCTGGTTGGGACAGGCGTTTCTGAAAGGACAGGGTGTCCCGTTCGATTATGCGCTTGCCCACGAATACTTTCTGCGGGCGGCCCGACTGGGCAATCGGAAGGCGCAGAACAATATCGGCATGTTGCATCGTGACGGGCTGGGGGTGCGGGAAGACAAAATCACGGCCTATGCCTGGTTCAGCATTGCCGCCGCCGGTGCCGACCCGCCCCTGCTGGCGGCCATTGCCAACCAGAACCGGCTGGAGGTGGACCTGCAACCCGATCAGCTCAGAGGCAGGCGACGCAACGGGTGGTCGAGATCAGCCGCACGATCCGCACGTCCCCCAAGGCGACGGCGCCTGTCGCCGTGTCGCCTCCTGCCGTCGCGCCGCCTTCTTCTCGTCCGGTACCGCGGGGCGAAGCTCGTGTGAACCATTATGTGCAACTTGGACTGTTCGCCAAGGAAAACAGCGTGGAGATTGCCTCCCGTATCGCCGCCCGTCACCAGATCACGTTGCATGTTGATCCGGTCGAGGTCAAAGGGCGCCTCTTTCAACGTTTGCGGTGTGGTCCGTATCGGACCCGGGAGGAAGCGCAGACCGCCATGGCCGTTTTGAACGAGATCTTTCAAGTGGACAGCATTCTTGCCGCCATTCCTGCCGGGCCGTGAGCAAGGGGGGCATGGGCGCTCACGGATCGACGATATGCAGTCGACACAAAGCGTCATGCGCCGACTCACCCCGCGCATCGCGTTATAATCCCGCAACGCTCCGCCAAGCGACAGGGGAGCGGCGCGAGGGGATCCCGCACATGACGGGAGGGAGCGCCCAGGCCCCGACTCTTCCCCCTCAAGGGGGAGGGAGTTTTGAGGAGTGCCCTATGGAAATACGAAAGAAAGGATCAGGCCATGCTGGATCTTGTTTCTGATCCGCATCTGTGGATCAGCCTGTTGACACTTGCCACACTTGAAATCGTTCTTGGCATTGACAATCTGATTTTCCTGGCCATCCTTGCCGATCGTTTGCCCGCTGCGCAACGGGCGGCGGCGCGTCGGGTGGGCCTGATGCTGGCCTTGGGCACGCGGCTTGCTTTGCTTGCAACCTTGTCGTGGATCATCGGGTTGACCCATCCTGTGTTCAGCGTGTTCGATCATGCCGTTTCGTGGCGGGATGTCATCCTGATGGGGGGCGAATTGTTCCTGTTGGCCAAAGCCACCCACGAAATCCATAACACCCTTGAAGGGGACGAGTCCCAGGAACCAGGCGCAAAACCTGGCACGGCGGCCGGATTCTTGCGTGTCATCGTGATGATGGCTTTGTTCGATATCATTTTTTCACTTGATTCGGTGATCACGGCCGTTGGCATGGTCAACCAGTTGCCGGTCATGGCGGCGGCGATCGTGATCGCCGTTCTCGTCATGCTGGTGGCTTCGGGACCGCTCGGGGTGTTCATCGAACGTCACCCGACGGTCAAGATGCTGGCTTTGTCCTTCCTGTTGCTGGTGGGCATGGCTTTGATCGGCGATGGTTTGGGATTCCATATCCCCAAAGGATACTTGTATTTTGCCATGGGTTTTTCTGTTGTGGTGGAGGCACTCAACCTGGTGGCGCGGCGCAACCGGCGGCGCACGGCGGAAAAGCGGTGATGATGTCTTTTGACGGAAACATGGACGGAGCGATCAAGGGAAGAAAGTTCTCCCATCCCTTGTGGACGGCCAGGGGCGAGGCCAGGGCGGTGGTCGCCTTGCGCGCGTTGCGAACGCTGTGGCTCAACACGGGAACGGTGTGCAATAGTGCCTGCGTCACCTGTTGTATGGGTTCACGCCCGCGCAACGATCGCCTGGCATTTCTTACGCCAGAGGATCTTGTGCCATTCCTGGAGGAGATGGAGGCGCACCCCGTCCTTGCTCCCGGGGAGATCGGCTTGACCGGTGGCGAGCCGTTCGTGAACCCCCATATCACCCCGCTTCTGACACTGTGTCTTGAACGAGGGTTCCGGGTGCTGGTTCTGACCAATGCCTTGAAGCCCATGAGCCACCGGCGGGAGGATCTGGCGCGTTTGCGGGAACGGCATGGCGCGCGCCTGGCTCTTCGGGTGTCTTTGGACCACTATGGGGTCGGGGCGCACGAGGCCCTGCGCGGGTCGGGAACATTTGCCGCCGCCCTGGATGGCCTGACCCGGCTCGCGCGGCATGGTTTTACCGCGTCGGTGGCCGGGCGCATGGTGGGGCCTGAAAGCGAGACGGAGCGCCGGCAGGGTTTTGCCGCCCTGTTCGCTCGTTATGATATTCCCATTGCGGCTGAGGATCCCGAAGCGCTTGTTCTATTCCCAGAGATGGATCTGACCCGCGATGTGCCGGAAATCACGACGGCCTGCTGGGGAGTTCTGCACAAATCACCCGATTCGGTGATGTGCGCGTGGTCGCGGATGATCGTGCATCGCCAGGGGGAGGCGGGACCTGCGGTGGTGGCCTGCACCCTTTTGCCCTATGATCCCGCCTTCGAGCTGGGGCATACGCTGGCCGATGCCGCCCGTCCGGTTTCGCTCAACCATCCGTATTGCGCCCAGTTCTGTGTTCTGGGCGGCGGCGCGTGCAGCCAGGGATGAAACGGAGTCGCAGTGATTCGTGGGGACGGCGGCGATTGTGTTCAAAGAGAGATGCTTTGTCTATGGGCATATGCTCCACCCGAAGGCATCCATCTTGCAAAGATCGCCTGCCAGCCCACATTCATTCGCACCAGCTTGGTTGATTTGTGTCGATGCACGGCCTGCGTCAGGGGAGGAAAGCGTTATGTCGAGGTCCCGGCAAGGAAAGAGAAAAGAACACAAAGGAACATCGGTGAAAGCACGAGCAAAACCTTCTGCGACCCTTGACAGGCTTCACTGCTGCACCGTAAACGACAGGCGGATGAAGGCCACTAGTTCGCTAATATGATTCCCAAGGGTTGATTCCAGAACACTGAAATGCCACGTAGGGAATCGGTTGTGTCGTTCTGGACAATTGAGAGAAAGAGTTTCTTTCCGAGACAGTGTTATTTTACAGATTGTCTTGTTATCCAACGACACATTTCAGCTTGCGCGTAGGATGCGAAGAGAGGGGTGTGACGAAGGGTACTGTTTTGTTTTGTGATTTTGATTCCGTGAACAGTGGAAAAATACGTCGGAAAATACGTGAGGATGTTTATTTGCCGAGATGGAACGAGGAAAAAGAAAAGATGCTGCAAGGCTCTTAAGCACAAAAACGAACATGCCAGCGGCGGCAACGACCCCTGGTATTTGCCGGCACGGAATGGATTCCCCCAACGGTGTGGCCCGGTAGCCCGCATTCTGTTCAGAGAGGGGGGGAGCGTTCTGACTTGAAATCATGACCACATGTCTTCAGTGGTTGGCAAGTGTGAGGCCACTCATGGTAACGAAACCTTCAACCTCGGTGGAAGTGCTTGAGGCGCAGGATGAATCTGTTGACAGCCCTCTCCTCGATTCAATGAATGCCGCCGTCAAAAAAATGGTGGCACGGGGACGGGACCGCGGATATGTCACGTATGACGAATTGAATCAAGCGCTGCCCCCTGGTGACGTGTCCTCCGAGCAGATCGAGGACACGATGGCCATGTTGTCCGAACTTGGGATCAACATCGTCGAGAACGAAGAGGCCGAAGAAAGTCTTGAAGACAGCGAACGGGTCGAGCCGGGCGGCGGAAATATCGATGAAGACGATATCGGCCGCACCGATGATCCGGTGCGCATGTATCTGCGGGAAATGGGGTCGGTTGAGCTGTTGTCCCGGGAAGGTGAAATCGCCATCGCCAAGCGGATCGAGGCGGGGCGGGAAATGATGATCTACGGCCTGTGTAAAAGTCCTCTGACATTGCGTTCCTTGGTGGAATGGCACGATGCCTTGTCGGCGGGACAGATGCTCCTGCGCGACATCATCGACCTTGACGCGACCTATGGGAACATACCCGCCGAGTTGGAGGCGTGCCGCACGAACGAAGAAAAGCCGGAAGCCGCGCCGCAGGAAGCGGAGTGCGCCCCGTCCGTTGCCATCATGGAAGAAACCGCCGCGCCAGAGGGGGAACGCACGGAGGGCTTTGATGCCGGGAACGAAGGCGAGATGGATGCCGCAGGTCCGCAAAGCTTTGAAGTCCTTGAAGGTGGAGGGAAAGAGGTCGAGGAGGTTGAGGAAAACAGCGTCTCCCTTGCCGTCATGGAACAACATGTGTTGCCAAAGACCATCGAAACCTTCGAAAAAATTGCCGTCGTCTATGACAAGCTCAAAAAAATCCAGAACCAGCGCCTGACTCTTTTGCAGAAAGGCGAAGGGATCTCCTCGGCCATCGAGCGCAAGCACGAACGCACGCGCCAGGAAATGGTGCGGTTGATGGAAGGCGTGCATTTCAACAATGCCCGCATCGAACAACTGGTTGAACGGCTCAACAGTCTGTCACAGCGGCTGATCCGCCTGGAAGGCCGGTTGTTGCGCCTGGCGGAAGGCGTTCGCGTCCGGCGCGAGGAATTTCTTGAAGCGTATTTCGGCAGCGAACTCGCCCCCAACTGGCTGGAAATGGTTGCGTTGCGTCCCGGCAAGGGCTGGCGGGAACTCGCCGCTCTTCATGGCAACGAAATCCGGCAACTCCGGGCCGGCATCATCGCCGTTGCCGTCGATACCGGCCTGCCCATCGGCGAATTCCGCCGCATCGTCGCGACGGTGCAAAAGGGCGAACGCGAGGCCTCCAAGGCGAAGAAAGAAATGATCGAGGCCAATTTGCGTCTCGTCATTTCGATCGCCAAAAAATATACCAACCGCGGTCTGCAATTCCTGGACCTGATCCAGGAAGGCAATATCGGCCTGATGAAAGCCGTGGACAAGTTTGAATACCGTCGCGGTTATAAATTCTCGACCTATGCCACATGGTGGATTCGCCAAGCCATCACCCGTTCCATCGCCGATCAGGCGCGGACGATCCGCATTCCGGTGCATATGATCGAAACCATCAACAAACTGGTGCGCACCTCGCGCCAGATGCTGCACGAAATCGGTCGCGAGCCGACGCCGGAAGAACTGGCCGAAAAGCTGTCCATGCCGCTTGAAAAGGTGCGCAAGGTCTTGAAAATCGCGAAAGAACCCATCAGCCTTGAAACCCCCATCGGCGATGAGGAAGACAGCCACCTTGGCGATTTCATCGAAGACAAAAACGCCGTCCAACCGCTGGATGCGGCCATCAACGCCAATTTGCGTGAAACCTGCACCCGGGTGCTGGCAAGCCTGACGGCGCGCGAGGAGCGCGTGCTGCGCATGCGGTTTGGCATCGGCATGAATACAGATCACACCCTGGAAGAGGTGGGGCAGCAGTTTTCGGTAACGCGGGAGCGCATTCGCCAGATCGAGGCCAAGGCGTTGCGTAAACTCAAGCATCCCAGCCGCTCACGCAAACTGCGGAGCTTCCTTGATTCGTAACGTGCGGCATGGGCGGACTTCAGGAAATCGATGTCCAGTCAATACATAACGTCGTGGGCGGGCTTGGCCTGCGCCTGTCGTCACATTCCCGCAAGGCTCGGCCAGGCGAGAGACGGTGCGCGCGCGCATGACGGGTGGACGTGAGCGCCCATGGAGGAGGGGGCACGCGCTCCGCGCTTTCTGATCCCCGCGGTCTGGATTTGCGTGGTCGCCTGCGCCTTCGGCGGGCTGTCGCTGGCCCTTGGCATGGACGCGAACTGGGATCTGCGTAACTATCACTATTATCTGCCCTATGCCTTTCTGGGGCAGCGAGAGGATATCCTGGCGGCGCAAACGCCAACGTTCTTTAACCCTTTGCTTGATATTCCGTTTTTCCTGGCCGCGGAATCGTGGCCGGCGCGATGGGTCGGGGGGGCACTGGGGGCCTTGCATGGGGTGCCCTTTGCTCTGCTGCTGTTCCTGGCCCGCCGTACCCTGGCCCTGGAAAATCCGGTGCACCGCACCCACCTCGCCGCTCTGATCGCCCTTGCCGGGGTGACGGGCGCCGGGGCCTTGAGTGAAGTGGGGACGGTATTCTATGACACTTTGTTGCCGGTCGGTTTCCTGTCCTCGTTGCTGCTGATCGTCAGCCGCGGAACCTTCATGGTGGAGGGGGGCGCGGGGGGGCTGCTTCTGGCCTGTGTGGCCGGCGTGCCGGCGGGCATCGCCGCGGCCTTGAAACTGCCCCATGCCGTGGCGGCGATCGGGGTGTGCGGGGCCATGCTGGCGGTGCCGGGGTCCCCCCCCCCGATGCGGCGGATGCTGGCCGCGCAGGCCGCCCTGGCCGTCGGCGTGGGGGCAGGCATGGGCGTGGCCGGCGGCTGGTGGCATTGGCACCTGTGGCAGGTTTATGACAATCCGGTGTTTCCGGCCTTCAACGATGTTTTCCGTTCGCCCTGGGCGGGGTTCGAATCGTATCGCGGCAACGATTTCCTGCCGGCGGGCTGGGGGGAACGCTTGGCGTTTGCGCTGGTGTATCCGTTCGCGCCGGAAAGGACGAGCGAGGTGCCCTTTCGCGACGTGCGCATCGCCACGCTGTTTGTGCTGGTGCCGCTGGCCGTGGCCGCCCGCCTTGTGGGACGCCTGAAGGGGCGGGAAGAAAAACAGGGGCGTTTGGTCCACGTGCCGCCGCAACCGGCTTTTATCTTGCCTGGGGGGCGGTTTTCGCCATTTACCGCTACGCGATCGGGTTGGAGATGCTGGCGCCGCTGGCGTTGGTTGCGGCCATTGGCTGGCTGACGCCTAGCTGGCTGACGCCGGGACGGCGGGTTTTTTGGGCCGTGGTCATGCTGGGGGTGATGGGTGCCACCACCCGCCCCGCGGACTGGGGCCGGGTGCCCTGGAGTGCGCGTTATGGAGAGGTTCGGGGTCTGCCTACCCTGCCCGAAGACAGCATGGTCCTGATGGTCGGCCGGGGCGCCCTGTCGTTTCTGATTCCGGCCTTTCCGCGCGGGGGGCGTTTTGTGCGCATCGAGAGCTGGTTCACCAAACCAGAAGACGACAACGGCTTGACCCGCCTGATGCACGGCACGGTCGCGGCCCATGGGGGGCCGCTACCAGATGGCCACGGCTTACGGCCTGCGTCTGGAGGCGAGGGCCTGTTCCATCCTGACGGCTTCGCTCTCCGTCGAGTCCTATTCTCTCTGCGCGTTGTCCCGAGGGGACACCCGGCTTTCAATTTTTTGAAAATTATTCTCCCCTTGAAAGAAACCCTTTGTTACCCTTCGAACAGTGGGCACACTCATCGCAGTCATCGGAGACACACCATAACGACGAGGGCACGACGGTGCAGGTGATCGTCATCGACAAGGATCTGTCGCCAAAGGTCACGGCCAGCCTGAACACGCTATACCGGAACGGCTGTGCATGTCACCGTGTGGCCGACGAGACTGCTGCGCTCGATGCCGTGGCTCACGCTCCGGTTGAGGCCGTGCTGATGGCTTGGACCGGCGCTTCCACCCTGACGCATCTTGCCCGGCTGAACGAGGCCGACTCGCGGCCGGCCGTGATCGTTCTGGCGGCAGAGGCCGACGAGACGGCGTTTGCCGTCTTCGAACAGGGGGCGGAGGAGGTGCTGGAGGTCGAGCGCTTGAATGGACCCGTTTTATGGCGGGCCGTGCGCGCCGCCGTGGCTCGCCGGCGCCAAAGATCCGCGGCCCCCCCCCCGGTCCTGTGGAACGACAGCGCCCTGACCCATCTTCTGGACCCGGTGTGCATCAAGGATGAAACCGGCCATTGGCTGTTTGTCAATGAGGCCGGCGCGCGCATGCTGGATCTGCGGCCAGAGGAAACGATCAACCAGACCGATGCCGAACTTGCCGCCCGGCGTCCGGCGTTGATGGCGGTGCTGCGACACACGACGCTTGCCGATGCCACCGCCTGGAGCAGCGGGGCGGCGACGGTCACCGATGAATTCTAGCCGATGCCGGATGGTTCCGGCGATCGGGTGCTGGAGGTGATCCGCCGTCCTTTGCTGATGGTCGGGGGCGCGCCGCGTGCCTTGGTCGCGGTGGGGCGCGATGCGACCGACAGGCGGTGCGCCGCCGCCTTGTTGCAGCAGGCTCAGGACGAGCTGGAGCTGCAAATCCATCGCCGTACCGCCGAACTGTTGGCCGAGGTCGAGGAACGGCGGACCATCGAACAGGCCCTGCTGGAAAGTGAACAGAAATTTCGCGACTTCGTGACCGCTTCGTCGGACTGGTTCTGGGAAATGGGACCGGATTTGTGTTTTTCCGGGTTCGGCGGCCGGGTGCGCGACGTGCTTGGGATCGATCCCGCCGATCTGATCGGCCGAAAACACCTCCTTCTGACATCCCCCGAGGCGGAAGACGAAGACGAACAGGAACGGCGGCTCCGCCATCTGGAAGACCTGCGCGCCCACCGTCCGTTCCGTGACTTTCAGTTCAAATACGTCAGCCCGATCGGTCGTCTTTTGTACTTGCGCATCAGTGGCAAACCGGTCTTCACGGAAGAGGGCCGCTTCAACGGATATCGCGGGACGGCGAGCAACGTGACGACCGAGGTGCAGGCCGAACAACGGGCGCTGAAAGCCCAGCGTCAGTTGATGGATGCCATCGAAAGCATTTCCGAAGGATTCGTCCTGCATGATCCGGAAGGACGCCTCGTGCTGTCAAACAGCAAGTTCCGCGCGATCTATGATCACATCAGCGATGTTCTGGTGCCGGGGACGCCCTTTGCCACCATCGCCCGGCTGGGGGTGGAACGGGGCCAGTATCTGGATCTGAACTGTGGTTCCCAGGAATATGTGCGCCGGCGGTTGAAACAACGGGCCAGCAGCGGGTACTCTTTCGTTCAGCATCTGGTGGGCGATCGCTGGGTGCAGGTCAACGAACGCCGCACCGGTGACGGTGGCGTCGTCAGCATCCGCACCGACATCACCGAATTACGACGGGCGGAAGAGGCCTTACGTGCCGCCAAGGAAGACGCCGAACGCGCCAACCGGACCAAGTCCGACTTTCTGGCCAACATGAGCCATGAACTGCGCACGCCTTTGAACGCCATCATGGGCTTTGCCGAAACGATGCAGCTTGAGGTCTTCGGGACGATCGCCAACGCCCATTACAGGGAATATATCAACGATATTCACGCCTCCGCCACCTTGCTGCTTGATCTGATCAACGAGTTGCTTGATATCGCCAAGATCGAGGCCGGCAAGTTCGAGCTGTTCTATGAATCCGTCAATCCGGCTCTGCTGGTGGACTGCTGTGTGCAGTTGATGCGCGAGCGCGCGGAAACGGCACGTCTGCATCTGACGGCCCACATCGCTGCCAATCTGCCCGATGTGAGGGCGGATGAGCGGCGTTTGAAGCAGGTGGTGCTCAATCTTCTCGCCAACGCCATCAAGTTCACGCCGGCAGGCGGGCGGATACGGGTGGAGGTGACCCCGATGGAGGAAAATCTGCGCATCGCCGTTGCCGACACCGGTATTGGCATGGCGCCGGAGGACATTCCTGTGGCCTTGACGGCCTTCGGACAGATTCACAGCACCTATACCAAGGAGCATAATGGCACCGGCCTTGGCCTGCCGCTCGCCAAACGGCTGATCGAGATGCACGGCGGCTCGCTGACGCTGGACAGCACGCCGGGCCAGGGGACGACGGTGACACTCCTGCTGCCGGCAGGCCAGTGGCCGTTCGATACCAACATGCCGCGCCGTCATCCGAATCCGCTGCCCGACACCGCCATGCAGGCAGTGTCGGGGTGATGAATCTCTGGCATTGCCGTAGAATAGGCTTATATTAGATTTGGATATTGTGTACCCTCCCTCTGCTTTTTTGGGTGACGAGACGGTCATGGCGTGTAGCACGGTTGAAATGGCGCAAATGCAAGGAACCAAGGGGGCGGGGCGGGTGTATGTGGTGGGAGCCGGTCCGGGCGATCCCGACTTGTTGACGGTCAAGGCGGTTCGGCTGTTGCAACAGGCCGACGTCGTGGTGTTTGATCGGCTGGTCAGCCCCGAGATTCTCGATTTGGTGCCGGCGGGGGTGGAGCGCATCTATGCGGGCAAAAGCCCGCGCACTCATCACATGCAGCAGGACGACATCAACGCGCTTCTGGCGGGCCTTGCCCGCCGCGGGCAGAAGGTGGTGCGGGTCAAGGGCGGCGATCCGTATATTTTTGGCCGTGGCAGCGAGGAAACCGAATACCTGGCGCGCCAGGGCATTCCGTTCGAGGTGGTGCCCGGCATCACCGCCGCTTCCGGAGGAAGTGCGTATGCCGGCATTCCGCTGACCCATCGCGGGCTGGCAACCAGCGTGCGGTATCTGACCGGTCATCTGCGTGACGGGAGTGAGCGGGATTATGATTGGCGGGGGCTGATCGATCCCGATACCACGCTGGTGGTCTACATGGGGCTGACCAATTTCGAGCATATCGCCGCCGAGCTGATCACCTGTGGTTCAGACCCGGACATGCCGGCGGCGGCGATTCAAAACGCCACCACGCCCCGCCAGCGGCGGGTGGTGGGCACGCTTGCGGATCTGCCGGACCGGGTGCGGGCGGCCGGTTTGTCGGCCCCGGTGATTTTCATCATTGGCCGGGTGGTCAGTCTGGCTGATACCCTGAACTGGTTTCAGAATACTTTTTCCGAAGAACCGGTTTCCGACTGAGAAGGCACGCCCCACGCCGGACCGCTCCACGTCGGACTATCGCAGTGCGCACCCCCTCTCTCAGGCAACGCACCCTGTTCGGCAGGGCAATCGGGCGAAGGAAAGAGTTCTGCTGTCTGGACGTAAAAAGGGGTTCAAAAGGACCGTCATGCGGAACGCAGGCCGTCCCCAGGGCGTCGCCCAGCCAAGGGCCGCCGCGCTCGAGGGAAAGAATAAACAGGGGCACAGCCGATGGCCCTGCCCTGTTCGCAGCGATGGCTTGCCGGGGGGGGCGTTACACGTCCATCATGGTCCCCCTATGCGACCGCGTTTCGATTTCGCTTGAAGGGGCACCATGAACAGCAACCGTTTTGATGTCGTGACGGTGGGCAATGCGATCATGGACGTGCTGGTGCATGTCAACGAGGCATTCCTGGCCACCCATGCCCTGCACAAGGGAACCATGCCGGCGGTGGAATGCTCGGGGGGGTCAGCCGCCAATACCGCCGTTGGCATCGCGGCGCTGGGCGGGCAGGTGGCCTATGTGGGCAAGGTGAACGATGATCCGCTGGGACGGGCGTTTCTTTATGACATCAATACCGCCGGCGTGCAGTGCGTGACCCCTCCCCTCAGGGAAGGCCCCCCCACCGGCCGCTGCCTGATTCTGGTGACCCCCGATGCCCAGCGGACCATGAACACGTATCTGGGGGCCTGCGTGGCCCTGGGGCCGGACGATATCGACCCCGCGCTGATCCAAAATGCCCGCATCACCTATCTTGAAGGCTATCAGTGGGACGCCCCGATGGCCAAGGAAGCCATCCGCAAGGCCGCTGACCTTGCCCGCGCCAGCCGGAAAAAAGTGGCCCTGTCGCTGTCGGACCCGTTCTGTGTTGAACGCCACCGGGTAGAATTTTATACTCTCGTGCGGTATCATGTGGATATTCTGTTTGCCAATGAAGCGGAAATCATGTCCCTTTATCAAACGACCACCTTTGATGACGCCGTGCAGGCGGTGCGGCGGCACTGCGTTATGGCGGCGATCAGCCGGGGTGAGAAGGGTTCGGTGATCACGACAGCCGACACGGTGCATGTGATCGATGCCGTGCCGGTCGCGCGGGTGGTCGATACAACCGGAGCAGGGGATCTGTTCGCCGCTGGTTTCCTTTATGGGTTGAGCCAGGACAAGCCGCCCGCCTTATGCGCCCGGATTGGCAGCCTGTGCGCGGCGGAGATCATCGGCCATTTCGGCGCCCGTCCCGAGCGGTCTCTGGCGGATTGGGTCAAGGAGCGCTTCGGGTGATTCCCATATTGTGAATGGGAGAGGCGCAGGGGGGGATCCTCCCTGCAAAACGTTGTTTTTTTCTTGTTTCGTCGGTTGAAAAGATCTTCCCCACATGGACATCCGTAATATCGCCATCATTGCCCATGTCGACCATGGCAAGACCACCCTGATCGATACCATTTTGAAACAAAGCGGCAGCTTCCGGGACAATCAGCGAATCCAGGAACGGGCGCTTGATTCCAACGATCTTGAACGCGAACGCGGCATCACCATCCTTGCCAAGTGCACGTCGGTGGCGTGGCAGGGGGTGCGGATCAACATCGTCGATACACCAGGCCATGCCGATTTCGGGGGCGAGGTGGAACGCGTCCTGTCCATGGTGGATGGGGTGGTGGTGCTGGTGGACGCGGCGGAAGGCCCGTTGCCGCAGACCAAGTTCGTGGTTGGCAAGGCGCTGAGCCTGAAACTGCGTCCCCTTGTCGTCATCAACAAGGTGGACCGGAGCGACGCGCGGCCCTATCAGGTTCACGACGAGGTTTTCGATCTGTTCGCCGCCCTGGAAGCCGACGAGAGTCAGCTTGATTTTCCAACTCTTTATGCCTCGGGCCGCGAGGGGTGGGCCGTGCGGGATCTGGAGGGCGAGGCGCGCAAGGATTTGAGTCCCCTGTTCTCCCTGATCCTTGATCACGTGCCACCCCCGGTGGGGGACCGGACGGCTTCCTTTGCCATGCTGGTCACGACGCTTGAATATGATCCCTATCTGGGGCGGGTGCTGACGGGACGCATCCACACCGGCACGGTGCGGGTCAACATGTCGATCAAGGCGTTGGGCCGTGATGGTCTGGGGCTTGAACAGGCGCGGGCGGCCAAGCTTTTGTCGTTCCGGGGTCTTGAACGGGTGCCTGTCGAAATGGCCGAAGCCGGGGACATCATTGCCTTGGCCGGCCTTGAAAAGGCCACCGTCGCCGATACCCTGTGCGCGCTGGAGGTCACGGTGCCCCTTGTAGCCCTGCCCATCGATCCGCCAACGCTTGCCATGACCTTTTCGGTCAACGACGGTCCCCTTGCCGGGCGCGAGGGCGACAAGGTGACGAGTCGCGTGATCGGCGTTCGCCTGAAACGCGAGGCGGAAGGCAACGTTGCCATCCGCGTCACCGAAAGCGCCGACCGGGATTCGTTCGAGGTCGCGGGCCGCGGGGAATTGCAGCTTGGGATTCTGATCGAAACCATGCGCCGCGAGGGGTTCGAACTGTCCATCTCCCGTCCCCGGGTGCTGCTTGAAACCGACGAAACCGGGCGATCGTATGAACCGATCGAAGAGGTTGTCATCGATGTGGATGAGTCCTTCAGCGGCGTCGTGGTGGATAAAATGACCCGCCGCAAGGCCGATCTGGTGAGTCTGAAACCCTCGGGTGGTGGCAAGACCCGCCTTGTGTTCCATGCGCCGTCGCGGGGATTGATCGGGTATCATGGCGAGTTTCTGACCGATACCCGCGGCACCGGGGTCCTGCATCGGCTGTATCATGGCTATGCCCCGTACAAGGGGGCCATCGAAGGGCGCCGCACCGGCGTGCTGATTGCAACCGATACCGGCGAGGCGGTGGCCTATGCCCTGTGGAATCTGGAGGAACGGGGCGCCCTGCTCATCGAGCCGGGAACCAAGGTCTATCAGGGCATGATCATCGGCGAGCACAGCCGGGGCAGCGATCTTGAAGTGAATCCCTTGCGGGCCAAACAGCTCACGAACTTCCGTGCCGCCGGCAAGGACGATGCGGTCCGGTTGACGCCGCCACGCCGCATGTCGCTGGAGGAGGCGCTGGCCTATATCACGGAGGACGAACTGGTGGAGGTGACCCCGAAAAGCCTTCGTTTGCGCAAGCG
>WOUV01000103.1 GCA_009773045.1 Rhodospirillaceae bacterium
GGCAACTGTCGCCGCCAACCCGCCGACACCCGCAAATCGTAACCAACCAAACCCTTCACGACGCCGTGCCGCCTAATGCACAGCTTTGGTTCACACCCCCACAGAAGGATGCCCCTTGCGCACGTTCTGGAAATCTGGAAAGAGAAAGGAAATGTGGGGGGATCGCCGCCCCCCCCCATCTCCACGGACCATCACGCGCCGTTCAAACGCGCCTGCGCTTCCGCAATGACAAGAAGAAGATGCTTTTCCTTCACTCCATCGCTGACCATCAGTCGATGGGTCAGTGAATCATTGAGAAGATCAGCCAGGAGAGGCTCTTCAAGGTCAGCATAACGGCTGTAATTCGCTCCCCTGGCACGACGTTCCCGCGCGGAGGAAGATACTGCCCGCGTACTCCCCCCCCCTTCCTTCCAACCAAGGTTCTTCCTTGCGACGCTCTCGAGCATTTTTGAGATCCCTCCGGACGTTTCTCTCTGGCCGGTCCGTTCCACCCCTCCGAAGCGTGGGGATGTCAGCTTCACCCCATCTTCCTTCCGGCTGCCCCCTTGCGGGCGTTCCGACCTTTTATTTTTTTAATTTCCGTATGTATAGTCTTTATTCACCAGTGTTAGCATGGTTCCATGAGAGGTGCGAGTTATAACTTCACCCAAACGGGCAAGCCTTAAGGTAGAGCGTGTGAAGGACAGTCATCGTCCGAAAGCCATGGCTGCTTCCAGCCATCAATACGCGAGATAATAGAAAGAATCGGCGCACGAGGGAATCATGACCGCTTTTCCGTATTTCCGCCGGTCCCCAGCAGAAAATCACGTCCCATTTTGACGCGGGGAATGTCCTCATAAGCGACGATATCCGCAGTTGCATATGTTTCAGACCAATTCTCTGGAAGATAGGAACCTGTGCCAATAACGTCAATTGGGGCCTCGGCACACGCCATAATGGCACATTTTTTAGGAGAGAACCCGGAAGAAACCATCAGCCGTACTTTCGGGAAGCCGGCTTCGTTCAACGACTCGCGCAAATGCCATACCGCGGCCGCCGAAACGCCGGGACCCGTCAGAAAGGAGTGTTCCTCTTCCGTCATGGTGTGGCGCAACGCCTCCGGCACCCGGCGCTCCAGCAAGGCGCGGGAATGTTCGGGGTCCAGTCCCTCGATGAAGCGCCCGCCATGCGTATCCAGACGCACCGATAGCCGCCCCGTTGCCGCCATGTCGGCAAAACGCCGGGCGACGGCAAGGGAATCGGTGATTTCCCGTCCGAAATAATCGATCAGCACGGTCAGATCCTCGTTTGGGAACGTCTCATGAAACATTTCGGCGGCCCGCACGGTCGAACCGGCGTATCCGATCAGCGCATGGGGCATGGTTCCGTGTCCAGCCGGTTGGCCGAAATAATGAGCCGTGGCGTCGGTGGCATTGGCGATGAACCCGACGGCGCCACAGCGCCGCCGGGCCGCCGCCGACCCCACCGCCGCCGCATAGGCCATCATCTCGGCCATTTCGATGCCGGCACAGTGGCGGGCATCCATGGCCACGAAGGCCACGCGCGGCAACGCCGATGCCATGGTAAAGACGTTGCTGGCCGCCACACACGCCGCGCCCAGCTTCTGCAACAGAAGTGTTTCCATCTCGACCAGAGCGGCGAACGGTCCTCGCACCCGAAGCATGACATCATTGGCCCCAATCCACTCTCCTTCGGCACAGCAGGATTCAATTGCGACCACGACCTTCCGGATACGGCATATGGCCTCAAGCCATTCAATCGCGAGGCGCATGGCAGAGACAACAGGACGACGCATGAAGAGTGCATATGTCACATGACAGTCCCCAAAACGTTCGACAATCGCACGGGTGCGCACGAAATATTTGTCGGTATACCGGGGAATGGCCGCTTCTCCAGGATGTGAAGCCGCCCATGATTCCCACGAGCTTATGGCCCCAGACATGACGTTTACCTTTTTCATACACTACCTTATCGAGTATATTCTAATATGGTAAAACTTATGGTCAACAAAATAACCGGTTTGGATTTTCCAGACAGGCGCATACAATAGGTGTACGATCTGTAGAGCTGTCGATTTTGTCCCTGGCTTTTTCGGATCTGTTTATGGTAAAGCATCAAACGACGCGGTTTAACGGATTTTCTCGTGGATCTACAATGATGAATCGATTGTCCGGAGTCCTCTCCCTTCGTCCCGCCGTCGGCCTGGTGTTGGGTATCGTTGCGGGATGCGCCACGCCGCCGTCCGCCAGCGATCATGACGCAACCGCCGAGTATCAACAGGCCAATGATCCGGCCGAACCCGCTCAAGCCGGCGGCGGAGGGATATCGCGTTCTCCCACAGCCGGCGCGCGACGGAGTGCACAATTTCCTGACGAACTGGCAGGAGCCTTTAGTTTTCATCCACGATTTGTTACAAGGCGAGGTGACTCGGGCCGGTGAGACTCTGATCCGGTTCTTAACGAACACAACCATCGGCTTCTCTGGTGTCGGCGACGTGGCGGGCGAGGGGTTGGGGCTTCATCATCACGACGAGGATATGGGGCAGACCTTGGCCGTCTGGGGGGTGGACGAAGGCCCCTATATGATGTTGCCCTTGCTCGGCCCTTCCAATGCGCGCGATACCATTGGGCGGGTCGTGGATTTCGTGATCAATCCGATCACTTTCGTTCTGCCCATTCCGGTCGTGGCCACCGTTGGCAAGATCGCCGTAGAGGGGGTGGATCAGCGCGAGCGCCATCTGGAAGCCCTGGACGATGTGGAACGCACGTCGATTGATTTTTATGCCTCGATTCGCACACTGTACCGGCAGCGTCGGGCGGAAGAAATCAGAAACGGCGGCACGGCGCGGGGAAATGGCATGTTTTACGAAATCGAACACTCAAGAACGCTGGGAATGTCGTCGCACTAGGGCCACGCTTGGCTGTTGACGGTGGGGTCGCATTTCAGTATGAAAACGTCCCATCCCGTTCGGGGCGATGGTGGCTGTAGCTCAGTTGGTTAGAGCATTGGTTTGTGGTACCAAGGGTCGTCGGTTCAAATCCGATCAGCCACCCCAAAAGTTTTCGTATCCACGGGAATATCAGCCATCGGCGGAATCAATTGGCAGAAGGTGCCATGACCATCGTGACAGGAACGGCGTGACAGGGGCAGAGGGAGATCTCTGGCGGGTGGATGTGCTGGTTCCGGCGCCGACGGTTCCGGTGTTTACAGCCGCCCTGGAGCGCGTGGGAGAAACCGTTCTCGCCTTCGTGGTGACGGGGGAAGAGAAGGAAAAAGAAGAAACAGAAAAGGACGAACGCGCCCTGTGGCAAGTGTCGGCCTTTTGCCGCACGCCTCCTGACCGTGCCGATGTGACGACTTTTTTGGCGCTTGCCGCCGCCGCGGTCGCCGGGACGGAACCCGCTTTCACCGTGCATCGTGTCGCGGCCCGTGACTGGGCGAGGGAGAATCTCGCCGCCTTTCCGCCGTTCACCGTGGGCCGTTTTCGTCGTTTTCATGTGCGTGGCGCGCATGTGGCCGCCCCGCCCCCGGCGGCGACGATGCCTCTTGTGATCGAGGCGACGGCGGCGTTCGGCACCGGCGAGCACCAGAGCACACAAGGATGCCTTCTCGCCCTGGAACGACTGGCCCGGGGGCAGCGTCGGGGCCGGGTTCTCGACATGGGTTGTGGCACTAGAATCCTCGCATTGGCCGCGGCGAAAATGTGGCGGGCGCGTGTTCTTGCCGTCGATATCGAACCGTCGGCCGTGCGCATTGCCGCCTTCAATGCCCGTCGCAATGGCCTGCACCCTTATGTACAGGTCCGGCGCGGGGATGGTTTCAGGACCGTGCGCGGGGCCAAGTCGTTTGATGTGATTCTCGCCAACATTCTGGCCCGTCCCCTGACCCGCATGGCCCATGCCATGGCAAAGGCCTTGTCGTGCGGGGGGCGGGTCGTGCTCTCGGGGGTGCTCGTGCGTCAGGAACGAATGCTTCTTGCAGCCTGCCGCCGGCAGGGTTTGTTTCTGGAGCATCGTATCGTCCTGTCCCCCTGGCTGACGATGATCGTGCGCAAAAACCAACGGCGGGGAAAGGCACATCCCAATGCCGTTGAAAAAGGGAAGAAAAGGAACTGAGGGGGCGCGGGGGGAGGCCACGCCTCCCCCGCGCCGAAAACCGGAGTGTGGGGAGGACCTCCCCTCACACTCCCCTCCATCCTTTTCCTGTCCTCATTTCAACGGCGGTGAGGCTATCCTCCCCCGCGCGCCCATGATTTCCAAGGGGAGAAAACCCTGTGACGCTCACAACAACGCCCCCGGTCAACGCATTATCGACGGATGAGGAAGAAGAAGGCCGGGCCGAACGTCGGGCCAAACGGGCGGTCCGATTCCTGATGGCCGGCCTTGCCCTGGCCGCCGTGGCGGGCATGCTTTCGGCGTGGCTGTTCGTGCGGGCCGAGCGGGAGAACAGCCTGTATCAGTGGCAGGTGCGGACGGGTATCGTTGCCGACAGCCGGGCCACCGACGTGGCCCGTTGGCTCGATGACCGGGTGGCAACCTTGCGCGCCCTCACCCAGAACATGTCGCTCCAGCTCTACATGACGAGTCTTGTCTCGGGCGTCGGGGCCGAGGCGGTGGAGGGGCAGTATCTGCGCAACCTGATGGAGGCCACGGCCCAGCGTGACGGCTTTTTGGCCCCGGCCCAGCCGGTGATCAAGGCCAACGTCGCGCCCTCCGGCGTTGCGGGCCTCGCCCTGGTCGATGCGCACGGGCGGACATTGATTGCCACCGCCGGCATGCCCACCCTGCCGCCCGAAATGAACGCCGCCCTGGAGCAGGCCGCCAAGGGCCGGCCGGGTTTCATGGATGTGCAGACGGGTTCTGCCGGAATTCCGCTGATCGGTTTCGCCCTGCCGGTCTATGGCGTGCAGGACGATCCCGCGCCCCACGGCCAGATTGGATTCGTGGTGGGCCTGCTGCCGCTTGGACATGATTTGTTTGAACGCCTGGTGCAGCCGGGAGACACCGCCACCAGCGCCAAGAACTACCTTATGCGCAAGACCGGCAACGAGATCGAATACCTCTCGCCCCTTGCCGATGGCACCGAACCCTTGAAGCGCCGTCTGGCAGCGGACACACCGGGGCTGGCCGATGCCTTTGCCCTGGCGCACCCGTGGTCGTTCGGCGAACGCCGCAACTATGCCGGCATCGACGTGCTGGTGACGAGCCGCGTCATCCCCGGCTTCCCCTGGGTCCTGATCCGCACGGTGAACAGCAGCGAGGCCCTGGCCGAAAGCGAAAGCCGCCTGCGCACCATTCTTGTCGTCCTTCTGATGGTGGTCGGCGCCCTGATCGCCGGGGCTTCCGCCCTATGGTAGCATGGCACATCGGTGCGGTTGTCGCAAGTGGCCGCGCGGTATAAAAATACCGCCGAACGTTTAGAAAACATGAACGGTTTCATGCGCGTGGTGAGCGACAGCCAGCCCACCCACATCATGTGCAGCACGGTAAACGGTGTGATCACCTTCGCCAATCAACCTCTCGCCGATCATTACGGTATTGCCCTGGCCGACATTTCCCAAAAACCCATGGCGGGCGTGCTGGGACCGGTCAGGGCGAGGTCGTTTGGCGAGATTCACCGGCGGGTGCTCGAAACCGGCCAGAATGAAACCCATCTGTTTCATTTCGAAGAATCCGATAGCGTGCGGGTAGTCACGACCGACCACGTTTATATGCCCGCCGATACACGACAGCCCGCCACCGTTCTGACCGTGTTCCATGACATTACCGAATTATCGCGGGAACGCGATCGCAGCGAAGCCCGGCTGAATCAACTTGTTGCGGCCCTTGTGGGGGTGGTGGACCGGCGCGATCCCTATTCGGCCAACCATTCGGCCCGGGTGTCGGAGGTGGCGCAGGTCATCGCCACCGAAATGGGTCTGGATGACAAAAGCGTACGTACCGTTGGTCTCTCGGGACGATTGATGAACATCGGCAAGATCGTCATTCCGCCCGAACTTTTGACCAAAACCGGCCAGTTGGCGGAGGAGGAACGGCGGCTGCTCGCCCGCAGCTTCGTCACCAGCGCCGAACTGTTGACGAACGTGGAATTCGACGGCCCGGTGGTTGAAACCATCCGCCAGATTGGCGAATCGGTGGATGGCAGCGGTCCGCTGGGTCTGCAAGGCGAGACGATTCTGATCACCGCCCGCATCGTCGCGGTGGCCAACAGCTTTGTTGGCATGGTCAGTCCCCGCGCCTGGCGCGGGGCCATGGAATTTGCGACGGTGATCAAAATGTTGAGCGGACAGACCGACTCCAAGCTCGATCGCCGTCCCTTGTCGGCCCTTGCCAACATCATCGACAATCGCGATGGCACCCAGCGCTGGGCACACTTCCGCGACAACCCCGCCGCCACCCGCTGACCCCAATGCCGTTAAAACAAGGAAAGAAAAAGAAAAGGAATTGAGGGGGGGCGGGGACGGCGAGGCCGTCCCCGCACCGAAAACCACGACGTGGCGGAAGGCTACGCCTCCCCCCACGGTCCTTTCCTTTTCCTGATGTCAACGGCATCAGGGCAGGTTCTCCCCCGCCAGTGGGATCACTCAAGCGGCCATGTCACTTCAGGGAACTCAGATAAGCGATCATATCCGCCAATTGCTGATCGTCCAGTTTCTGCGGTGTCATGCCCTGGCCTTTCTTACCGGTCAAGCCCTCGAGAAATTTGCTGGCATCAACGATGTAGGAAGCAAGCTGCGCTCCATCCCACGCCACCTTTTTTTCGGTACACGCTTTCATGCCCGCGGAATAACGCGAAAAATCGGTGCTGCCGCACGCGCGGCCGACCACGCCGAACAGATTCGGGCCGACTCTGTGGGGGCCTCCCTTCTCGGCCGTATGGCAGGCCTTGCAACGGGCGAAAATCTTTTCGCCGGCGGCGGCGGTGCCTTCGGCGTGAACTCCATTCGGGACCAGGACCAGAGTCATGGTTGCGGCCAAGCTTACGGCAAACAGCCTGCTCATTTTCATTGCGGTATCTCCTCAGGGTAGTTGGCAGACGATCAACATCGCTCATCATCGACAAAACGCCATCAATTGCAACGGTCCTTTTGTGCCCCGCCGGGCTTTTCTTGAAAGGCGCACGATCCCTTTGCGTACCATCCCAAAGAGTGGCGCTCAGGGGCTGCACGGCACGGGCACGGCCGGATCTTATGGTCACTGTGCCACGGTTTTCGTGCATCCATCATGCGCTTTGGTCAAGAACACGATTCAAGTCGCTGATAAATAGGCAAGACAGATCTCCCCTGGTTACTGTATTATAAATGATTGGTATCCCCTGGGAGCAGGGGTGGAACACGGTGTTGATCTTGTGGTGGTTCCAATGGCGGAAAACAAACTGACCGAATTTGATGTGTGACAGCTGTTGCAAAATCCTTCGGGCGTGGCACGTGCGGCCACGGCGACCAAGATTGCCCAGCAGTTTGGCCGCGGCGAATTCACGCCAGCGCAACGCGAAATTGTCGAAGATATCTTTCGGTTGATGATTCGCGATGCCGAGGTGCGTGTCCGCCAGGCCCTTGCGGAGAATCTGAAACGCAATCCAGGCGTTCCCCACGACGTGGCCGTGATTCTGGCGCGGGATGTCGAGGCTGTGGCCCTGCCCATGCTGGAATTTTCCGAAGTCTTGACATCAGAAGATCTGGTGGCCATCGTCTGCAGCCAGGGCGAGGAAAAACAAAAAGCCGTGGCCCGTCGTCATACGGTGGACAGTCGCGTCTCTGCGGCGCTGGTGGATGTCGGGAGCGAGGATGTCGTTGCGACTCTGGCCCGCAATCAGGGGTCCGATATCTCTGATACCTCCTTCCATAAGATGATGGATCGTTTCGGAACAAGCGAGAAGGTGCAGGGATCTCTGGTAGACAGGTCGCGCCTACCCGTCACGGTTGCTGAGCGTCTAGTCACCACCGTTTCCGAACATTTGCGCGATCATTTTCTGGCGCGTCACGATCTGCCGGAGGATGTGACCGCCGCTCTGGTCCTGCACAGCCGGGAGCGTGCCACCATCGGCCTGTCAAGCGAATCGAGTGAGGACGAGGTGGAAACCCTCATCCGTCACTTGCGGGTCAACAACCGCCTGACGCCATCGATCATCATCCGTGCCGTTTGCATGGGCGATATCCAGTTCTTCGAATACGCCCTTTCGGAACTGACGGACATCCCGGTTGTCAGTGCCCGGACCTTGATTCACGATTCGGGGGATCTTGGCCTGCAAAGCCTTTTTGCCAAGGCCGGTCTGCCTTCCCATTATTATCAGGCCGCGCGGGCGGCCATCGATGCCTTGCGTGAAACCCACTACGATGGTGAACGGAACGACCAGACACGTTTTCAGCGCCGCATGATCGAACGCATTCTGACCCAGTATGGGGATCGGGGGGTCAACTTTGAAAACGATGACCTTGAGTACCTGCTGACCAAAATGGAACAACTGTCGTCCCCCCATCCAGGGGAAGAAACGTAAGGAATCGAGGGGGGTGTGGGGGGGGGCCGCGCCTTCCCCCGCATTTTGGTTCTTGTTTCGGGGGGGGCTGTTCCCCCTCGAAACAAGAACCAAGACGTGGGGGAGGCTGTGCCTCCCCCACCCCCCCCTCGATTCCTTTTTTTTGTTACGCGGCACGAACACGAGCGATGAATCCATCCACCTCGTTGCGCAAGGTCTCCGACTGTCGGGACAAATCACCAGCCGCCGTCAGAACCTGATTGGCGGAGGCCCCGGCCTCCTCGGCAGCGGTGGTGACGCTGCAGATGTTTTTCGACACCTCCGTCGTGCCGGTGGCGGCTTGTTCAACGTTGCGGGCGATTTCCTTGGTGGCCGCCCCCTGTTCCTCAACCGCCGAAGCGATGGAGGAGGAAATCTCGTTGATTTCAGTAATGGTGCCGGCGATGTTCTGAATGGCGGTCACCGCCTCCTTGGTGGCGCTTTGCACCGCGGTGATCTGCTGACTAATGTCGCCGGTGGCCTTGGCAGTTTGATTGGCGAGGCTTTTCACCTCGTTGGCGACCACCGCGAAGCCCTTGCCGGCATCCCCGGCCCGGGCCGCCTCGATGGTGGCGTTGAGGGCCAGAAGATTGGTCTGGCTGGCGATGTCGTTGATGAGTTTGACCACTAATCTTGTTGGCGGCATTGGCCAGCCCCTGCACCATTTCATTGGTGTGCTGGGCCTGCATGACCGCCCCTTGCGAGATTTTCGAGGCCTGCGCCACCTGACGGGCGATTTCGTTGATGGAAGACGACAGTTCATCGGCAGCGGACGAAACGGTTTGCACGTTGGCGGAGGCCTGTTCGGCCGCCGCGGCCACCGTGGTGGCTTGGCGGCTGGTTTCCTCGGAAATCGCCGACATCGAGGTGGCGGTGGACTGCATCTCGGTCGCCGCGGAAGCAACCGCGTTGACGACGCCCTTGACGGAGGATTCGAAATTATCGGCCAGCGTGTTCATGGCCTTTTTCTTCTCGATCTCAGCCTGTTTTTTCTGCTCCTCGGCCTCGAGCGCCAGGCGATCAACCTTGATGGCGTTGTCCTTGAACACCTGTACCGCCTTGGCCATTTCGCCGATTTCATCCTTGTTCTCGGTGGCGGGGATAGCAACCGACTTGTCCCCACCGGCCAAACGTGCCATGGCCTCCGTCATCGCCTTCACCGGACCGGTGATGCCCGAGGCGATCAGCCAGACAGCGTGAGCGTAAAATTCTGCGTTTCGGTCACCTTATCAAGCGTCGTCTTTTCCGCCCATTCCTGCGACCCCTTGTACTCGCTCTCGTCCTTGACCTTGCCGATCTGGGAGGCGAGCAGTGTCGCGACGGCCTGATCGAAGTGTTCCCCCAATTTCGGCAGGGTTTGCCGCACCAGCTCATCCAACTCGGTCGCGGCGGTCACCACATCGGTGAAGGCCGCCTCGTATTTCGGCACCAGGACCTCCACCATCTCGACGATCTTGCGATGCTCCGGGTCTTCTTCCCGCTGCGACACGCTGGCCAGTCCTTTTTTCAAGGTCATGAACTGCTCCTTGCCCGCCTCCACCAGTTTTTTGTCGGCGGTGTTGAGGAAGCGGAGCGTATTGAGACGCACGAGCATCAGTTGTTCCTGAACCTGACCGGCCCCGGCCGCCGTTTCCCAATCTTTTTCCGCCGTGGTGGCGACAATCAGGGTAGAGAGGTGCCGGCGCATCTCGGCACCAAGGGGATTTAACCGCTCCTCCACGATGGACTGCCGCCGTTGGCGCGTTGTGACCGCCTTGTCGAAGCTGGCGCTGTAGTCGTTGAGGCTGGTCCGAACGGTCTCACCGATTCTTTTGCGCGCAACGTTTTTGCCCCGGCCGAGGTAGGTTTCGAGATCCCTCGCGACCGAGTCGCGTGCCTCCCGCGCACGCCGTAGCGCCATTTCATCGCCGGTGAAGGTGTAGTTGAGAACATTGCGGCGCATCTCCAGACCCCCAATATTATACCCCTGCATGAGAAGGGTATTATTGGAAATCCGGGCATAATTATCGACGCCGATCCCCACGTCCGAAAGGCCGGACCAGCCGACCAACCCGACCGTGCCAAGAAGAATCAAAACGGCCAGAAAGCCCACATAGATTCGCGTGCCGACCCTGACCTGGCCCATGGTGGTTTGAAGGCTCATGATGTTCGGTTCTCCCCATCTTTCCGGTTTGCGAAGAGAAGATGTTACGTTCCTGTCTCAGTCCGAAACGGGGGATCAAGGGATCAAAGGGCCTCCCGCCCGTGGCGCTCTCTCTGGACTGGCTCCTCGTTGCTGTAACGGAGAACGATACTTGTTTTCAGCGCCGCCGTCTATCTTTTATATCATGACTGCTAGAGAAACAATGGTACTATTAAATCAAAACGATAAAATCTTCCCCCACTTCTGACCTGCCCGGCGTGATGGTCGTGGAGAAAGGGTCTCATGTGCCTGCATCTACCGCGCATCATGCGGTCCCGGGAAGGCGGATAATCCTCCTTGCGTTCCTGGCCTCCTTGCGTTCCTGGCCTCCTTGCGTTCCTGGTGCGCCCGCATCGGCGCAGGAAAACCCCTTCCTCACGGATTTGTGTGCTCCGTTCCGGCTGCGGAGTCCTCTAGCATCATCGTTCCAAAACCCCAGATTAATACCAGTCAGCGCTCCAGAGCGGTCTTAAAGGCTTGTTTCTCACTGTCATTCGTCACGATCGCCGATGGGAGTGGCTGATTTGTTGCCAAAACGTGGTCCTATTGCGATAGAATGAAACAAGGGCGCGCAGACTACGGTTCGC
>WOUV01000104.1 GCA_009773045.1 Rhodospirillaceae bacterium
GTGGCGGGGCTTGTGGGTCTTGCGCTGCTTTCCGGAGTCGTTGGCGGCATGATGACCATGGGCGGCGGCGTGTTGCAGGTGGCCGGCCTGATGATGTTCTTTGGCTATGGCATGGCGCTGATCCGGCCGGTTGCGTGCCTCACCAATGTGTTCGTATACGGCGCCGCGGCCTGGCGCAACACCCGGGCCGGTCTGGTGGCCGAGAACCATATTCGGCCTTTGATTCCATGGGGCATTGCCGGGGTGGTGATCGGCTATTTCGTGGGCACGGCTACCAACGACCGGATCATCGCCATCGCGCTGGGCCTTTTTGCCTTCTTGATGGCGCTCAAAACATTGCACGACATTTTCAGCGGCTTTGACGGCACGGAAACCCTCCCGGCCCAAAAGGATACGGGCGATGCGGTGCCGACGGCCCAAAATGGAATCGCACGGCGTGCTTTGCTGGGGGTGCCGATGGGGCTGGTCAACGGCATCCTTGGGATCAGCGGCGGTGTGGTTGAGGTCCGGTTGCAGCGCTACTACCGCGGTATGTCTCTGGCCCCGGCGATTGCCAACAGTTCGGTGTTGGTGTTCTGGGCTTCGGTTAGTGGCGCCGCCGTGGCCTATATCCACGGCGTGGGCGTGGGCCTGATCGATTGGGATACGCCGCTGGCGCTGACTCTGTTCATGGTGCCGGGGGCCTTCGTGGGGGGTGCTCTGGGCGCGCGGCTGTTGAAAGTTCTGGCGCCCATGGCCCTTCAATGGATTTATACGGCACTCATGCTGGGCATCGCGGTCAAATTGCTGGCGGTGGCGTGACAAAAGGGGGACGCATGAAACGCCTGCGCAGGGGGAGTCTCGCGCTGTTCCTTTTCGGGATCGCCGTATTATCGGCGACGGCGCAAGAGATCGTCCCCCCGAACTACGTGCCCCGCACCGTTCAGGTGTTCGAGGCGCACTGGCAGGGCCTGGACGGACGGGCGCTGACGGGTGAACTGCGGCGCAAGCTCCGCTTTCCCGATACGATGCGGGGCATTCTGATTGGCGAGGTCACGTTGAATGCCGCGGCTTCCGGTCTGTTGGCGGGGGATGTGATCGTGGACGTGGCGGAGTCGTCCGTGGTGACCATCGAGGAGTTTCAACGGGCGACACGGCGTGTGCAGAACCAGCCCCAAAGCTCCCTGACCATTCTGCGCAAAGGGATCGACAACGCCTTCACACGCTTGACGTTCGTTCTGCGGGCGGAGCCGGAGTTGGGGTTTGCGCAAGTGGAAGGGGCGCCGATGATCCTGCCGGGGGCCGAGCGGCCCCACCCGTATCGCGGCCCGTGCACCGATTGCCACCCGATCGGTCGCGGCTTCGAGTTGCAGCCCGATCCCGATCTGATCACGCTGCAGCCCCCGCCGTTGCGGGCGGATGTGGCGGCACGGGGCATGCGCCCCCACGACGACCGCGGACCGTGCGTGGCCTGTCATGGTATCGTGCAGTGAAAACACTTCCTTTGCAGAAGGAGCGGGAAATGATGGAACGAAAAATCGATGGCCTTGAAACGGTCGAGCTGTATGCTCGCTATGGCGCCTTGATCGCCCGGCGGGTCGCCGGGCGCCTGATCGACGGGTTTCGTGCAACATTCACGATCGATGCGACGGCGCGTCATGCTTTGTTCCGTGAACATGGCATCGCCCTGACGAAAAAAGGCCGCTATGGGGCGGCGGCGGCCGTTCTGGAGCCGCTGCACCGCAGCCGCCCCGATGATGGAGACGTCATGCTGCATCTTGGGTTGTGCTGTCTGAAGACCGGCCGTCCGGAAGAAGGTTTTGCGCTCCTGGAACGGGTGCAGGCGTTGCGCGGCGATGTGCGCTCCGCGACGGTGCTGGGCATCGCCTATTGCCAGGCCGGCAGGGACGCGCAGGCGATTCCCTTGCTCCGGCGGGTGGCCGATGCCATGCCCGATCATTTCACGGTGCGTTACCGGCTGGGGGTGGCCTATGACAACACCGGCCAGCACGACAAGGCGGTCGAGTGTTTGCAGGAAGCCCTGGAGCTGAGGCCAGATGATGCCCGGGTCCATCGGGCGATCGGTTTTGCCTATGAGCAAAAGGGCGCCCATGAAACCGCCGTCGGTTACTTCAGACGGGCCAGCGAACTGGAAGACAGCCACGCCGGCGCCGGCGATTGAAACCGCGCGCGGGGGGCCTTTCGGGGGCATGAAGAAAGGGGACGACAGCCATGGCGCAGGACCCTCATACCGTATACGGGACAAGCCGCCAGAAGGTCAGAATGTCCGAGGCGCTGCTGGCCGACTTATATCAAAACATCATCCGTTCCCCGCGCCAGGTGTCGGCGGTGCGGGGCGTGAAAATTTTCATGCTGGTGAGTGTCGTTTCGGCCGCGGCTTTTATCGCCACTCTGTTTTACAATTACAACACGTTCATTATGTTGCGCGAAGATGTCTCAACCCAACATAGCAATCTTGAGGCGGCGATTCAACGCAGGAGCAATCTTTTCGCCAATCTTGTCAAGCTGACTCTCAACCACGCGGCCCTTAAGCACAGCATCTATTCCCACGCCGCCGACGTGCGGGCGGAGATTCTGCACAAAACCACCTCCGCCGAAACGCCGGGAACGGCCAAGAACGGCGGGAAGAGCGGTGCGGACTGGAACAAGGTGTTGACCCCGCTTGGTGGGGAGACCGGCACGGAAACGGCCCTAGGGCGGCTTTTGGCGATCGTTGAGCAATACCCCAACGTCCGTTCCTCGGAAACATACAAAACTCTTATGTCCGCTCTGGTTGAAATGGAAGACCGAATCGTGCGCGCGCGGGAAGAGTACAATGGGGTCGTGCGCGCATACAACACGGCCACCAGCCGATTTCCGTGGTCCCTGCTGGCCCGCTGGCTCGACTTCCGGCTCGCGGAGTATTTCGATGGTCGCGGCTCCGCGGCTCCGGTGATTTCGCCGGTCCTGTTCCAGGAGCTTCTGCCTTACGTTGCCGTCGGGGGTGACCGTAAGCCTGCGACGGACACCCAGGACGGCGCGCGGCAAAACACATCCCCCCCTGTTGAACAGGATGACTCCCCATGATCTGGACAGCCCTTGTACGCGGCGGAACGGTTTTATCTTTTATTGCGGGTGCCTTGCAATTTTATGACATCCTGACCCGCGAGATCAAGCCGAACCGTGTTTATTTCAGCTGGGAAGCCGCCCGTTATCTCGGGATCGAACGGCACGAGGTGATCGGTCTGATCAAACGCGGTGCCCTGCGGGCGAAGATGGTGGAAGGCAATTATCGCATCCTTGGCAAGAACATCCTGGAATACCTGAACCGATGACCTCTTCAAGGCTCCGTCCAGACTGCATCCGGTGCCGGCGGGAAGTGGCGTGGTGGGCCATGTCCATCAACTTTGGGCTGGTGGTGTTCAAGGGCGCGCTGGGCCTGATGACCGGCAGCCATGCCCTGCTGGTGGATGCCTGGCATTCGGCGGCGGATGTGGTCGCAAGCCTCGTGGTCCTGATGGCCGTCCGGATTTCAGACCGGCGTCCGGACGAAAAATACCCCTTCGGCTATGGCCACATCCAGTTCCTGTCCTCGGTCGTGATCGGCCTGATCCTGTTTCTGGGGGCCTTGTACCTGATGTCCGTGTCCATTGTGCGCATCGTCGCCGGCAATCTGCCGACCCCAAGCGTCATGGCCGCGCTGGGGGCGGGCATTTCCATCGTCGCCAACGAATTGATGTTCCGCTATCAACGCTGTGTGGGGGCGGCCAACAACAGCCCGGCCATCACGGCCAATGCCTGGGACAATCGGTCCGATGTTCTGGCGTCGGTGGCGGTGCTGGCGGGCCTGGTCGCGGCGTTGGCGAGATATCCCGTGGCCGATTCCCTGGCGGCACTGTTCGTTGCCGTGCTCATCGCCCGGATCGGGATTGTGCTCAACAGGGACGCCGTGCGGGGGCTGGTGGATTCGTCGGTGGAAAAGGAGATTTTGCACCTGGTGTTTCAGAGTGTCAGCGAGATGCCGGCGGTGGAAGGGATTCACAGCCTGCGCGGGCGCTATGTCGGCGAGGAGATGCATCTTGATATCGCCATCGCGGTGCATCCCGATCTCAAGATCGCGGACAGTGACGTGATCACGGCGGCGGTACGGGCGCGGATTCAGGGCGAATTGAAACACGCGCGGGATATCCGCGTCACGACCCTTCCTGCCCGTGCGCCACGCCCCGTCTGAACGATCCAATACGGGAGTGTGGACTACCTGCGCGCCCTGATGGGAATCCCACGGTTTTACAGGACAGGGGAAGTCATGCGTGCTGTCATGCGGGCGGTATTCATTCTGATGGTTGTGGTCTTGGCCGGCCGCTGGCGGCGGATGAATCGTCTTTAACCCTTGCCGTCCTGCCGTATCTGCCGGCGACCGAACTGCATCACCGCTTCAAACCGCTCGCGCATTATCTGGGAAGCCGCCTGGGGCGCCCGGTGACGGTATGGGTAGCCCCCGATTATGCCACCCTGATCCGGCAGGTGGGCGAGGATCAAACGGAATTTGCCTATATCGGCCCGGCGCCCTATGTCGCGATGGTGGAACGATACGGCCAGAAGCGACTTTTGGGGCGTCTTGCGGTCAACGGCAGTCCCTCCTATCGGGGCGTCGTGGTCGTGCGCGCGGAAAGTCCCTTCCAGACTCTGGAAGCGCTCAAGGGCATGCGTGTGGGATTTGTCAATCGTTCTTCGACCATGGGGTATCTTGTGCCGGTCTCTCTGCTGCATCAGGCCGGGGTCGCGTTGACGGATTTGAAGGACGCCGTTTTCGTTGGCGGACATCGCAATGTCGCTTTGGGGGTTTTGATGGGGACGTTCGAAGCCGGAGCCGTCAAGGACGAGGTGTTCGAAGCCTATCGTTCGCAAGGATTGCGTGCCCTAGCCGAAACACCGCTCATTTCCGAGCAGGCGTTTCTCGCAACCCGGCGTGTGCCGGCGGATCTTACGGAAAAGACACAAACAGCTCTCGCCGATCTGGGGCGCCGCCCGGAGGGAGTGCGAACTTTGAGCGCCATCACCTCCAACGTCACCGCCTTTGCTCCCATCGCCGACAGCGATTATGACGAGTTGCGGGTCATCCTTGCCCAATTGAAGCGCCTTGGTCTGTGGGAGGCGGGACGGTGACGGGCGATGCCGTTTTTCGTTCGCCGCACCGGGCGGCGGTGGCCGGGATCGTGGTGGTCCTTGGCGTCTTTTTCCTCTTTGCCTACGGGCTTCTGGTCATGCAGCAGCGCGAGGTTGATCTGGAGCAAACCAAGAATTTATGGAACCAGCAGCTTGCGCTGGTCGGTCGCTTCACCACCGAAAACCTGTTGAAGCACAAGGCACAGGACGTGGAACAGCTTTTATACGACTGGGCCTTGCGACACCCGAACATCATCCGGCTTCGGGCCGTGGCCGCCAATGGGTTTGTGGTGATCGACTATCGTCGCAGCCCTCCCGAAGGCAGGGTGCTGCCGCTTGAGGAAATCGTCGCAATCGATGAACAGAGGTTGATGACGATCACGGTGGATTTCGACCTTGGCGGGGTCGATCGCCGCACGCGCCTGTTGGCGCGCGCCCTGATGATCGTGACGTTGATTTTCGTGGGCCTGCTGGGAGTCCTTTTGTGGCTCGCCATTCGTCATCTCGCCTTGATTCCCTTGGAACGGTCGCGGCAGGCCCTGGTCGAGAGCGAGAGCAGGTATCGCAACCTGGTCGAATTGTCCCCCGATGCCATTTGCGTGCACAAGCAGGGACGCGTCCTGTTCGTCAATCCCGCCGCCCGCGTTCTGTTCGGCTGCACGCCGCATCACGTTTTGGTGGGTCGGAACATCGCCGAATGGATCGATCCCGCCGACCGGCAGATTCTGACCTCCGCATTGCGGGTGAGTGGCGCGAGCGAACCGGGCCGCGCTCCCGCCGAAGGCCGGCTGATCCGGCCCGATGGCACGCGAATCGCTTTTGAGCTGATGGCGATGCCCATTGCCTACGATGGCATGGTGGCCGTGCAATGTGTCTTCCGTGACGTCACCGTCCGGCATCAGGCGCGCGCCGCCTTGATCCGGGCCAAGGAACAGGCTGAACTCAACGACCGCGCCAAAAGCGAATTTCTGGCCAATGTCAGTCACGAACTGCGCACGCCGCTCAATGCCATCATCGGCTTTTCCGATGCCATGCTGATGGGCATTTCCGGGGGAATCGCCAATTCCACCCATACCGATTACATCCGCGCCATCCACGATTCCGGCCGTCATTTGCTGGAGGTCATCAACGATATCCTGGACGTGGCCAAGATCGAAGCGGGGCACATGGAACTTTTGGAGGAAACGGTGGCGACGGAACGGCTGGTCTGGGCCGCGATTCGGCTGATCCACGATCGGGCCAACATGGGACGGATTCGTCTGGTGACTCATTTTCATGACCCGCCGCCCGTGCGGATCGACCGCCGCCGCATGTTGCAAGTGCTTCTCAATCTGTTGTCCAACGCGGTCAAGTTCACACCGGGGGGAGGATGTGTCGCCGTGACCGTTGAGCCTGCCCTGGACGGAGGGGTGGAAATCGCCGTCAGCGACTCCGGTATCGGCATCAGACGCGAGGATATCGACAAGGCCATGCAACCCTTTGGCCAGGTGGACGGCACCCTGGCCCGCCGCCATGACGGCACCGGCCTTGGCCTGCCGCTGGCCCGGGCGCTGGTGGAACTGCATGGGGGGGTGTTGTCTCTTGAAAGCGAACCGGGTATTGGGACCACGGCAGCGATCTCCCTGCCCGCTTGTCGAATCATTACCAATCCCTGAAAGCGTGTGTTGAGGGGGGCTTCATGGGCGCTTTCGGCGCCATGCCACTGTTGGCACCCCCTGAAAAAGTTAAGAATTGGTTTTTTAAGGGTTGCGCCGGCCCCTGGTCCTGCGTATCGTCATGGGCAGGTTCAGGGCACAGGCGCGAGGGGATCGCCGATGCGGGTTCTTATTGTGGAGGATGAC
>WOUV01000105.1 GCA_009773045.1 Rhodospirillaceae bacterium
CACGATTTGAGTCCCCCTTCCATCAAAGCCAGACCCCTTGAATCACACGCAGATTCGTGCCGTCAACAACCCATTGCGCTAAACTGATAGATGGTCAGCAAGACAACTCCGCCCGCCCCCAGACGACGATCTGGCGGCCGATACGGACATCGACGACATCGCCGGTGTAACGCACATGGCCTTCCCGCAGTTCGCCCTTTGTCTGGCCGGCGTCGAACAGACGTTGCGTGCCGATCCACCCTTCCACGCGGGCCTTGAGAGAGGGCGCCAGGTCCGGGTTCGCGCGCAACCACAGGAAGGACGCGCCGACACCGTTGTTCTTGTCGAGAGTGCGATCCCGCGACCACGCGCCGCCCCGCAACGAAGTATCAAGCCCATCGGCCTGAACGGGAAAGGAAAGCAGCAGAAGAAACGACAGAAGAAAAAGGAATCGAGGGGGTGTGGGGGGAGGCCGTGCCTCTCACGGCTCCCGCTCCAGGGTGCGCGGCGTGAAGACGGCATCGCCAAGGCCGACGTTCGCCCGATAGCTGTCAAAGTCGAGAATGGTGCGGTGGCCGGTGCGAAGATGGTGCGCCTCGACATGCAGGAACTGCCACTTGCCCGGCGCGCCCTCCACCGCGACGACCTTGCCGGTGGTGCTGGTTTTGAGCGGCGCCCCGCTCTCATCCCAGAATTCCAGCTTCAGCGGCACGAAGGTCTCCCGGTCGATCCACGACACCCGCCGCCCATAGCCCGTGCGCTCCTTGATAGCCTCGTCCTTCGGCAGGCTTTCGATCACCCACACCGCCCGGCCCTCGACCGTATCCTCCCGCATCAGCGCGTGGGTCCAGTCGGCCGGCTTGTGGCCGATGATGTCGCCGAAGGTGAGGTCGGAGCCGACGAAACTGTCGCGCTTGTTGTCGGCGACCAGACGGCGCACCTTCTTCACCGTCGGCAGGAAGATCCACATGTCGTCGTCGGCGTCGCTGTTTTCGATCAGCAGCGTTGCCGTGCCCTTGATGTCCGCGGGGCCGGTGAAGTTCAGCCGGCGCCTGTTGTCGCTGCCGCCCTCCTTCAGCTTCGTCAGCATCACCAGCGTGCGCACCCGCTGCCCCCCGGAACCATCGATCAGGGTCATGGTCATCTCAGCCCGGGAGTCCGCCACCCTGGTCACGGCATCGCTCAACTCCATGATCCGCAACGGCGTTTCCGCCAGGGCGGGAAAGGCCAGGAGCAGCACAAGAAACGGCATCCACCTGCGGCGCATCGGTCACTCTCCTTCCTTGTCGGCGAACAGAAACTTCGGCCGCAGGCGCGCCGCCAGGGCCGGGATCAGGCTGAGCGCGGCGAACGCGCTGACGAACATCGCCGCGGCGATCAGGAGCGCCAGCCACTGGTGCACCTTGAAGCCGAACGAGAATCCCAGCACCCCATAGCCGACCGCAACCGACGTCGCCACGTACAGACACGCCTGTCCCGCCGAGCGCAACGTCGCCGCCAGCGCCCGTTCGCGATTGCGCCCCAGTTCCTCGCGATAGCGCGACAAAAAATAGATGGCATAGTCGGCGCCGATGCCGACCGTCATCGCCGAAATCAGGGCGGTCGGAATGTTGAGCGGAATGCCGAGCCAGCCCAGAAGCCCGAAGGTGACGGCAACCGCCACCACCAGCGGCACCAGCACCAGGGCCCCCGCCGCCGGCGACCGGAACACCACGCTGGAGGCCGCGAACACCACCGTCATGATCTGGAGGATGTTGAGAAGCTTGTCGCGCACCAGCACCTCGTGCAGGGCCGCCGCCTCCGCCACGCCGCCGGCAAAGCTCACCCGCACGTCCGCCCGGCAGGGCTTCTTTCGCCGCGGCCTGTGCCGCCGCCACCAGCCCCAGCACGAAGGCGCTGTCGTCGCGGCGCACCAGGATCTTCACGTTGGCCCGCCTGTAGGTGAAGTCCACGTAGGGTTTCAGGTCGTCCGGCTCCCCCGACATGCTGTAGAGCAGCAGATACTGCCCCGCCTGTTCCGCCGTTTCGGGCAGGACGTGAAAGGCCGGGCCGTGCATCGCCTGGTTCATGCGCTTGAGGAAATCGGCGATGGAGACGGTCTTGCCCACATCCCCGTCCCGTTCCAGCGCCCGCTGCACGGCCTTGATCCCCGCCAGCACCTCCGGCCGCTTGACGCCATCGTCGGCGCCGGTGTCGATCATCACATAGAGGAGCTGGGTGCCGGCCATCCGCGCGTTGATCAGGGCATCGTCGGTGCGAAGCGTGGTCCAGTCGGCGATGTTGGCCTTGGTGGAGTTCTCCACCCACACCTGAACCGCACCAGCGACGGCCACCGCCAGCACCGCCGCCCACACCAGAAAAGGCCGCCGCGTCGGCGCCCAGCGCACCAGCAGGCCGGTCACTCGTTCCCACGGCCCGGTCGTGTTCGCCTGCCGTGCCGGCGGCTTCAGGAGCGAGCGCAGCGCCGGCATGAAGGTGAGTTCGATCACCAGCGCGCTCAAAATCCCAAGCCCGGTGAACACCCCGAACACCTTCACCGTCTTGATCTCGAACACGGTGAGCGACAGGAACCCGGCCGCCGCGACCAGGCTCGCCACTACCATATAGCGACCGACCTGCCCGACCGAGGCGACCACGGCCTCGATGCTCGCCTCGCCCGGGGACAGGGGAGTGGTCGCCAGCAGGCGGTCGTATTCCTCGTAATAGCGCTTCAAAATCTGCACCGCATGGCCGGCGGCGATGGCAAGGATCAGGATCGGCGTGGTGGCGTTGAACACATCGAGCGGCATCCCGCTCGCCCCCATGATCCCGAGCACCCACACCAGCGTCAGAACGGCGGTCAGCAGCGGCAACGCCAGCCCCTGGACGCTGCGGAAGGCATGGAACAGCACCAGGGCGATCAGCACGATTGCCACCGGCACGAACACCACCATGCGGGCGGAATAGCGCTCGATCGCCCCCAGAAAGAGCACGAAGCCGCTGACGGCGATCACCACGCTTTCATCCCGCTCGCGATCGATCACCGGTTCCACCCGATCGAGAACGGTGGCATAGCCCAGCGGATCGGAATCGAACTGGGCCGCCACCGCGAACATCCGCCCATCTCCCGACACCACCGCATTCTGGTACACCGGATTGTCGGCAAGGAGTTTCGCAAGTTTTTCCGGCTCCCCCAGGGCCGAGCGGAACGGCGTCACCGCGAAGCCGTCCCCGTCCCCGGTGATGGCCTTGGCATTGCGCCCGGCGACGCTGAGCAGCGTCGCCGCAGTGACTCTCGGCAGGGCCTTCAGCCCATCGGTGATCCGCCGCACCTTCTCCAGCAGCGCTGCATCCGCCGCACCTCCATCCCGGCGCGCCACCGCCGCCACCACCGCATATTTCTCCCCGAACACCCCCTCCAGCATCGCCTTCGCGGCGACGAACGGATGCGCCTGCGGCAAAATCGCCGCCGGATCGATGACAAACCGCAGACCGGCGGAAAAATACACCGCCATCCCCGTCACCGCCAGCGTCGCCAGGAGAACGAGAACGCGGTGGGCGATGACGAGGCGGGTGAAGGAGGGGAGCATGTTTCAGGTCTCCGGGGGAAGGGAAGGGAAGCCCTTGCCATTTTGTCGTCCATGGAATACAATACTGGCATGATCGACGTTCGCCAGACCGAAACCTATGCCACATGGATCGAAACCTTGCGTGACGATCGCGCGCGAATGCGCATCGAGGCCCGCATCCGCCGCCTGCAACTCGGGCTGGCCGGCGACGTGAAGCCCGTTGGGCAGGGCGTCAGTGAACTCAGGATCGACTACGGCCCCGGCTACCGAGTGTATTTCGTGCAACGCGGCAAGACACTCGTCATTCTGCTGGCCGGCGGGGACAAGCGGACCCAGGACCACGACATCCGCACCGCCCTGGCCCTGGCGGAAAACCTTTAGGAGGTCACGATGGCAAGAACCGAAACCAGGCCCTGGGACATCACGGAAAGTCTCGACACCCCCGCGCGCATCGCCGCCTACCTGGAAGCCGTGTTCGAGGACGGCGACCCCACCCTGATCGCCGCCGCCCTGGGCGACGTGGCGCGCGCCAGAGGCATGACCGACATCGCCCGCGACACCGGCCTGTCGCAGGCCAGCCTCTCCAGGGACCTCTCGCCCAAGGGCCACCCGGAACTGGCCACCGTCCTCAAAGTGATGCGGGCGCTTGGGCTGCATCTGTCCGTCACGGCGGAGGCATGCGTTCCGCATGGCACGCCAGACGGTAGCAGCGGCGTCCCCGCCGCGGCACCCTGACGCACTCATCGAGCACCGCCCCCTGCCAGATCGATGACGAACCGCAGAGTGGCGGAAAAGAACAGCACCACCACCAACGTCGCCACAAACACGAGTGCGTGGCGGGCGATGATCAGGCGGGTGAAACGGGGGAGTATGATCAGTTCTTCGGAGGAATATAAAGTAATTCATACGCCACTCTCTGCAATGGAGGCAAGGTCACCGGTGTAATGGTAAATCTCACGGGGTTTGTTTAAGCCATAGCTTCCCATCAACGGTCTTGCGTGTTGAGATAATGGTACGATCTTCACCTTTTAAAGTAGAGAACAGGTCTTTTGTAAATGTGAGATTGCCGAAGTACCATGAGTGATCCTTCTGCATGCCGGTAACGCCGTTGGGTTGGTCCGATTGAAGAAGGATAGGGTCTTGCTCCAGCTTTTCATAATACGACGTGCAGTCAATGTTGACCGCATTTGAGGGTGCGTTGTCAGGGATCCCGATACGCCCAACGCGGGGAGAAATTCCAAGGCGCTTAATATTCGAGAGATCGAGAGCCTGATCGTACCGACTGCTGTAATTTGTTAGACAAACCCAATGCCTGTACAGTGACTCGCTAGTAGTGTTGCCTTCTGACATTGAATTTGATGAGAGATCGCCAGCTATAAAAATTACTTGACTGACATGCCAACCTGAATTATACAGCTGTGTGTCGTCCGCATCATCGAAGGCTTCACGAATGACGTAAGCTCCCATAGAGTGGCCGAGCACGTGAATATTAAGTTCACAATCAGGAGTTTGATTCCTTGAAAGAAAAGTGATCCCACCAGCAACGAGGAGGAATGCTGTTTTTTTGCGAAAATACGATCTTGCACATATCCTAACACGCTGCTGCCGCTTGGCCAGTCAAAAGACACCACGATTCCTCTGAAGCCTTGAGTGGCAAGATCCTGTTTTAACCTGCGGTGGCGCTTCAAGACCTCTGCGGCGTTATTGTTGTAGCCATGCACGATAAAAAGGATATCACCTCGCCTTTCTTGGTACTCATTATGCCAAACCGCAGCATGGCGAACAACATTATACCATTCATCCGAGAGCACAGCGTGTGCCGGCGAGGGGGCATCGCAATCGTCTGGTATTGCAAGGTATAAAAGTTGACCGACATCGGCCGTGAATTGCTCATTCTCAACAGATCGAACGCAAATCATATAATCTCCCATTTTACGATCCTTTCTTAAGAGAGACATATTACTTACCAAGAACACGCTCGAAGAAGTGTGCGCAGAACCGTGGAGCTTCCGTTGGCAGTATCGAGTGCACGAAGATCAAGAAGCGCTTGCCGATCAAGAACATGAACCACCCGCTGTCACCCCCAACACCCCCCGTGCCTCCTCCACCGCCGTCCTGATTCCCGCCGCCGCCGTGCGGACCTGATCTTCGGTGTGGTCGGCCTGGACCTGGAGGCGGAGACGGGCGGAACCCTTGGCCACGGCGGGATATTCCACCAGATTGGCGAGGACGTTGTAGCGCGGCAGCAGATGGGCGGTCACCCGCGACAGGCCCTCGTTGCCGATCATCACGGGCACGATGGCCGAGGGGTCACCTAAGCATTCGAGGCCCCCCGCCGCCAGTTCGGCCCGCAGAACGCCAACCGCATCCATCAGCTTTTGCCGTCGTTCGGCACCTTCGGGCGCGCGGATGAGGTCGATTGCTTGCGCCACGATGGCCGCCTGCACCGGCGACAGGGCGTTCGAAAAGGTGTGCGTCCCGCTGTAGAACTTCAGGTACTCCTTGACCGCCCGGGAAGAGGTGGCGATGAAGCCGCCGTTGGAGGCGAAGGTCTTGGAGAACGATCCCATCACCAGATCGACCTTGCCCAGCATCTTCTGCACCCCCAGATCATGAGCCACGTCCACCAGCAGCACGGCATCGTATTCCCGGTAGATTTCCTGGAGTTCGTCGATCCGTGGCGTGTCGGAATCCATCGAGAACAGCGTCTCGGTCACCACCATGATGGCATTGTGGGCATCCTGGGCGCGGATTATTTTCAGGCGTCGGCGCGCGCGGACCGCATCGTTGTTCCGGTGGCCGCTGAGGTGGATGTTGCGCGTTGCCGCCGCCGCCCCCTCGTGCAGGGAGGCATGGGCCAGCGTATCGATGACAACATGGTCACAGGAGTGGATCAACCCGGTGATCGCGCCATAGGCCGCACCCCAACCGGTGGGATAGAGAACGATATGGCTGGCGTTCAGGAACTCCCGCAGCTTTTGCTTGAGCACGTCCGAGAACTTCGTATAGCCGAGGAGAACGGCGGAACCGGCCGAATGCACCCCGTATTCCTCCGCCGCCGCCTTTGTCGCCTCCTTGATGGCCGGATGGGAGGCCAGGCTCAGGTAGTCCTGGGAGCAGAAATTGATGCCGGCAATCGTCTCGCCATTGTTATAGCGGATCGCGCATTCGGTTCGCGGCGGAATGTCGGATACCTTGGCATAGGGCCACAGCCCATACTGGCGCCGCTCGTTCTGCCAGTCGAAGAAGGGCGCGACACGGGTTAACGCATGGCGTCCTTTCACCTCGCGATACTCCCGCGAACTCCCCTCGAGAGTGATTTCCGGATAGCCATTGATCATCGGATGGAGTGTCGGTTTCATTCATTCCTCCTCGCCGTCATCCGGCATCAACGGGCTGCCGAGCCGTCAGGAACGCGATCACGTCCCTGACCGTCGTGATCTTCTCAGCGGCATCGTCGGGAATTTCGCACCCGAATGCCTCCTCGAACGCCATGACCAGTTCGACCATATCCAAACTATCGGCCCCCAGGTCCTCAACGAACCGCGCCGCCTCAAACACATGTTCCTCTTCCACCCCCAGGCGCTCGGCCACGATGGCGCGGATCTGTGCGATGATGATGGTGGTCATGGAAAGATCCCCTTATGTTCATTCAATGCAGGCGATATCGTTACGTCTCGTCAGCACCAAATTCTTCGTTGCGTTTTTTGACCTCTTCGCTCCTCTCGCAATATGATGTTTTTACTTTTTGGCCATTTTTAGCTGACCATCTATCAGTTTAGCGCAATGGGTTGTTGACGGCACGAATCTGCGTGTGATTCAAGGAGTCTGGCTTTGATGGAAGGGGGACTCAAATCGTGG
>WOUV01000106.1 GCA_009773045.1 Rhodospirillaceae bacterium
CGCGGCATCCAACGCATCGTCAAAATCATCCAGGCGTGCCTGCCGCTCCCCCGCCTCTGGAAGGCCATTCTAAACTGATGGATGGTCAGAGGTCAGACTTTTCCAGGATTTGCCGGCGCGGACGCGGTTGCTCCGGAATCCTGCTGACGTTTCAGCCGAGTGGCCAAGGCCTCCGCCGTCATGGGTTCATCGAACAGATACCCTTGAGCGAACTTGCATCCCTGTGACTGTAACAAACAGGCGACGTCCTTGCTTTCAATCCCTTTGGCGATGACGACAAGATTCAAGGAACGGGCCATCGCAATCATGGCATCCACCAGGCAGGCGGCGTTCGGATCGCGGGCAATGTCGTGGATGAACAAACGGCTGATGTGGATTGCCGTCACCCCTTGTTGCCGCAGGGTTTGCAGCGAGGTCGGACCCGTGGCGAAGTCATCAAGCCCCAGGGACAGACCGGACGCTCCAGCCCGACACACATTATCGTATATGGCGCCATGGGTTTCATGCAGGGTCGCCTCAGGAATTTCCAAGGTCAGCCGGTCGCACGGCAGGTCGGCAAGGACAAGCCGTTCCAGCAGCCATTCCACGAACCGGGAATCCCGGAGCTGGCGCAAGGCGATATTGACCGACAGTCGGATATCGGGCAAACATGTGGTGCGCCAGCGAGAGAGATCGTCGAGAATCCGCTGGAGACTTCACATTCCGATCTGGCCGATCAGATTGGTTTCTTCGGCGACGCTCAGAAAACTTGAGGTCGTATTGGGGACTCCTGTTTCGTCCTCCAACCGCAACAGGGCCTCTGCCCCCACCACCTGCCGGTGTTCCAGATCGACGATCGGCTGATAAAAAACCAGGAACTTTTCCTGCACCAGAGCCTCACGCAACTTTCTTTCCAGATCCAGGCGTTCCTGGGCAAGGCTTTTCATTTGCGGAGTAAAAAAGCGATAGACTCCCCCGCCCGTTTCCTGGGCTTCGAACAACGCCATGCCGGCATGGCGTAAAAGGGTGGGGGGGTCTGTTCCGTCGTCGGGTAAAAGGGTGATGCCGCAACTGGCCGTAAGGAAAATCGGGGAATCGGCGACATTGAAAGGTTGTGTCATCCCCTTTAGTATTCTCCCTGCAATGATATCGGCATCACTGCCCTTGCCAATAGTTGTCAGGATTAAAGCAAATTCATCGCCTCCCAGTCGTGCTACCGTATCGGAATCGCGGACGCAGCGCTGTATCCGTTCGGACGCCTCACGGAGAACGATATCACTGCTATCATGGCTTCTCGTTTCATTGATCATCCTGAACCGGTCCAGGTTGACGAACAACAACGCGGCCATTCTTTGCTGACGCTGGGCGATGCTGCACGTCATGTGCAAACGGTCAAGGAGTAACAACCGGTTCGGCAGACCCGTCAGAGAGTCGTGGTGCGCCATGTATTCGAGCCAGCGGTTGTGGCTTCTGCTCTCGCCGATGTCATACAGAATGGCAAGGTAGACGGGCGCTTCCGCCGTTTCGAGCACAAGGCGCGACAGCGCCAGCCGGATGGACCGGATTTCACCATTGGTTTGCTGGCGCAACCACATCTCTCCGTTCCAGCGGTCCGCGGCGGTCCGCGGGCGGCCAGCGCGGCCGAGACCAAAGGCACGATGCTGCCCCCGTGGGCAGCAAGGCTGAGCATGGCCGGCGCCTTGTCGATCATTTCGGCGGCCTTGCCCCCGACCCACTGGACAAAGGCAACGTTCACCGCCGCCACGTTCCACGTGTGATCAAGAACCAGCATCGCCTCTCCCGTCTGCTGGAAGGTTGGTCCAAGTTGATCGGCTATCGTGCGTACCATGATCATCAAGCTTTGTTTCCGCCGGTGGCAGTTCCCTGCCTTCCGATCCCTCATCCCCTCGAACCGTGATCTCCCTTTGAACCGTGATCACGGCCGATCGCGGTCTTTCCCGTGCCGAACGGCTTGGCTTTTGCACCATTTAGCGCATTGCAACACGTTCGCGCTATCCTGTGCGCTACGGCACTCACCACCATCCAAGCGTCGGTTCAAGATTCACACTGTGTGGTATTGCCCATGGATTTCAGCGGCAGGACACTGTTCTTCGATTGCGCGTGACATGCCTATAGATATAGGGCAATCATCGAAATGTCAATCAGGAATCCGGGGAAGCGCAGGGCCAAAGACACTGTTCCTGATGCGACGATTTCGTCTTGTGCCGGGAATTCCCTTCTCCTTGACGGGGGAGGAGGGGTCAGGAATATGCACCTTTACCCGATGGCCCTGCAAAAAAGCTTGACACGCCTCCCTTGAATCCATTCAATGCCCTTCCCTGCATCCAGAGCGGGCGGGCGCGTAGCTCAGCGGGAGAGCACTCGCTTCACACGCGAGGGGTCACAGGTTCAATCCCTGTCGCGCCCACCATCTATTCTGGTCTGGCCATTCTGGAAACATCCTCTCGTACCGTATGCGCGTGGTTGAGGGGACCGTGGCCGTGCCCAAAGGCTGGGGCCGTGGCAATGGCGGTGTGGACATAGACCCGCGCGCGGACGATGGCCGTTTCCAGAGTCATTCCTTGTGCCAGACCACAGGCGATGGCCGCGGCCAGGGTGCAGCCGGTGCCGTGGGTATGGGGGGATTCGATGCGGGGATGAGAGAACACTGTGACCGTGCCGGAACGGGTTGCAAGGATGTCCATCACCGTCTCTCCCCGCCGGTGCCCGCCCTTCAGCAGTACGGCCCGCGGCCCCTCCGGGGTCAATTCCAAAAGACGGCGGGCGGCGGTCTCCGTGGCCTTGAGCGTGTCAAGGGAAACGTTCCCCCCCAGCAGTGTTTCCGCCTCGGGCAGATTGGGGGTAATCAGGGTGGCCCGGGACAACAGGCTGGCCCCCAGCGCTTTGAGGGCCTGCGGGGTCAGCAACGCGGCGCCCCCTTTGGCCACCATGACGGGGTCCACCACCAAAGGCAGCGCCGGCGCCCGGGCATCCAGAACCGCGCCGATGGTTTCAATCACCGCCGCCGTTGCCAGCATGCCGGTTTTGATGACGTCGGCCCCGATATCCTCAAGGCAGAGACTCATCTGGCGGGCGATGAAGGCCGGGGGAACTTCGTGGATGTCAAACACTCCCAGCGTGTTCTGGGCTGTAAGGGCCGTAATGGCGGTCATAGCATAGCCGCCGAGCGCGGTGATCGTTTTGATATCGGCCTGCGCGCCCGCGCCCCCGCTGCAATCGGAACCGGCGCAAACCAGAACCCGCCCGTGCATGTGTGTTGACATAGGGCGGAACATTAGTGGGATGGCAGGGCGGGACGCAAGCCCTTCCACATCGGAAGGGCGATGTGCATCGGTGTTTCTGGTGCATCCGTGTGTCAAAGAGCTTTGACCGGGAAGCGAACGGTGGTATCGTCATTTCCTGATGGTCTTTTCCCGCTCCGGACTCGGGCGTTTTCCTTTCCAGGCCTCTTTCGTGTCAGGCGTGAGGGAGAGATTTGTTTTTTTTGTTTCGGATGTCGGGATGATGGAGCATAAAATCACTGCCCTGGTGCGGCCAACCCTGGAAGGCATGGGGTATGCCCTTGTCCGTGTCCTGCTTCAGGGGAAAGAACGCCGCACCGTGCAGATCATGGCCGAACGTCAGGATCGGGCCGCCATGAGCGTTGACGACTGTGTCCTTTTGTCCCGAGCCGTGTCGGCCGTTCTGGATGTGGCCGATCCCGTTGTGGGATCGTATGTGCTTGAGGTCAGCTCGCCGGGGCTTGATCGGCCACTGACCCGGAGGGAAGATTTCAACCGTTTCGCCGGACACGAAACGCGGCTCGAAACCGTGCGGCCCATCGGGGGGCAGCGCCGGTTCCGGGGTCGGCTTTTGGGCCTGACGGAGGAGGGGGCGGTGCGTCTTGCCCTGCCAGAAGGGGAGGAAGTGGTCGTTCCCCAGGCCGATGTGGCGAAAGCGAAGCTGGTGATAGGGGACGAACCGATCGCCAAACGACGAAAATAGGTTTTTACAAAGGGGGCAGGCCTTCCTTATCTTCTCGAGAAACGAAGGTGCGTGAGGGATCGACTTTCTGCCCCTTTGTCGCGGATTTCCTGGGATCGCGGGCCTCTCGCCCCCGAATCGGGGTGGCTCCCAGGAAAAAGCGAAACGGTGAGAATGTTCTTCGCGAAGGTGTTTATTTCTCTGCGAAGGTGTTTATTTCTCTGCGAAAAAGTGTTTGTTTTTTTAGTGGAAAGTTTTTTTCTGGTCATGGAAATCAGGTCGCGTGCGATGGACAGAACTATGGCGCTTTTCGGTCCCGAACTCTTGCAGGTGGCCGACTCCGTGGCCCGGGATAAAGGTATCAATCGGGATGAAGTTCTTGACGCCATGGAGCAGGCCATCCAAAAGGCTGGCCGTTCGAAATACGGGCATGAACACGATATCCGCGCCCATATCGACCGTCGGAGTGGCGAGATTCAATTGGGGCGTTTCATGGAAGTGGTGGAAACGGTCGAAAACGAAATGACCCAGGTGACTCTGGATCAGGCCCAGCGGCTCAAGCCCGATGCCAAGGTAGGCGAATTTCTGGTCGATTCCCTGCCACCCATCGATTTCGGGCGTATCGCGGCCCAAACGGCCAAACAGGTGATCGTCCAGAAGGTGCGGGATGCTGAACGGCAGCGCCAGTATGATGAATACAGGCACCGCATGACCGAAGTCGTGAATGGTCTTGTGAAACGGACGGAATTTGGCAACGTGGTCGTGGATCTGGGGCGGGCGGAGGCCATGCTGCGGCGGGATGAACTGATCCCGCGGGAGCATTTCAAGAACGGGGACCGTGTTCGTGCCTACATTTACGACGTGCGCCAAGAGCCACGGGGGCCACAGATTTTTCTGTCGCGGACCCATCCGCAGTTTATGGCCAAGCTGTTCGCCCAAGAGGTGCCGGAAATCTATGACAGCATCATCGAGATCAAGGCTGTCGCCCGCGATCCGGGGTCGCGGGCCAAGATCGCGGTCATGTCCAACGACTCCTCCATCGATCCGGTGGGGGCGTGCGTGGGCATGCGCGGCAGTCGGGTCCAGGCGGTGGTCCAGGAACTCCAGGGGGAAAAAATAGACATCATCCAATGGTCGGGCGATCCTGCCACCTTCATCGTCAACGCCCTGGCCCCCGCCGAAGTGGCCAAGGTGGTTCTGGACGAAGAGACGCGGCGGATCGAAGCGGTGGTCCCCGATGATCAGCTTTCGCTCGCCATTGGCCGGCGGGGGCAGAATGTCCGTTTGGCCTCGCAACTGACCGGCTGGGAAATCGATATCCTGACCGAGGCGGAAGAATCGGAACGCCGTCAGGAAGAACTCAAAAGTCGCACGAAATTGTTTATCGAAGCCCTTTACGTAGATGATGTCATTGCCCATTTGCTCGTTACCGAGGGTTTCAGTACGGTGGAGGAGATTGCCTACGTTCCGCTTGATGAACTGGTGGGCATCAATGCCTTTGATGAAGATGTGGGGGCGGAGTTGCAGCGTCGCGCGGCTGTCTATCTTGAAGAGCGGGACCGTAAATATGAAGCGCAGCGCAAGGAATTGGGGGTGGTCGATGCGGTGGCCGATCTTGAAGGGTTGACGCCGGCCATGCTGGTGGCCCTGGGGCGGAAGGGAATCAAAACCCTTGATGATGTGGCCGATCTCGCAACTGATGAACTGGTGGAAATTCTTGGCCCGGAGGTTCTGGCGGCGGAGGATGCCGCGGGTGTCATCATGGCGGCGCGGGCCCACTGGTTTGATGCTCCCGGTGCGGCGAGCGCTGGCACTGTCGAGACTCCCGAGACTCCCTAGCCTGGTGATGATTCGCAAAAAGGAACGGGCGATGCAGCAGGAGGAGGGGGCGGAGGAGGGGGCGTGTGCCCCCGGGGAGATTTCCCGACGGCGTTGCCTGGTGAGCGGAGTTTCCCAGCCGCAGACACGTCTGGTGCGTTTTGTGATCGGGCCGGAGAAGCAGGTGGTGCCCGATGTGGACGCGAAATTGCCCGGACGGGGATTTTGGTTGAGTGCACGCCGGGATGTGATAGAAACGGCAAGGGCCAAGAAGATATTCAGCAAGGCGGCCCGCGGGGTCGTTGGTGTGCCGGAGGATCTGGCGGAGCAGGTGGACGGTTTGCTTGCGCGCCGCGTTCTCAGCCTTGTCGGATTGAACAGACGCGCCGGCGCCTTGGTGTGCGGGTATGAAAAAGTGGTCGCGGCGCTGCGGAGCGGATATGTTGCCTTTCTGATGGAGGCCACGGATGCCGCTGTCGGCGGGCGCGAAAAAATACGGCACGCGGGAAAGAACGTGCCGGTGGTTGATTTGTTCGGAAGTGCCGATTTGGGCGCTGCCGTCGGACGGCAGGATGTGGTGCATGTCGCCATCAAGACAGGCCGTCTGGCGGAAAGGTTATTGTCGGAGGCAGGGCGCCTCGCATGCTATCGTGGGGTGACCACGGAATATGAGGATCACTCCTTGCCGCGGATGAAAGGCAAAGCCGGAGCCACATGAACGAAAAAGACCATAAACTGTCTTTGTCGCCCAAAGGGCGTCTTGAACTCAAAAAAACAGTGGACGCCGGGCAGGTGCGCCAAAGCTTTTCCCATGGCCGTTCCAAGGTCGTCGCGGTCGAGGTACGCAAAAAGCGTAGCATTCAGGCTAATTTCCCGTCCGATTCCGGCGGGGATGGTCTGCTCGCGGAAGACCTGCTCCATGAAGCCGATGGCGGACGGGATCTGACGGCCCGGGAAAAGGCAAGCCGCCTGCGTGCCCTCAAGGAAGCGCAGCAAAGGGCGGAAGAAGAAACGCGCCGGCATACCGAGGAGAAAGAAACCCGTCGCCAGGCTGAAGAAGTGGAAACGCGTCGCAAAGCCGAAAAGGCGGCGGAGGCTCTCCGGACGGCAG
>WOUV01000107.1 GCA_009773045.1 Rhodospirillaceae bacterium
AATGCTCTTGGCTTTCCTGGACATGGCTCACCTCCTGCCCAAAACCATACACCAGAGAAGCGCAGATTAATAGCAAATATTTATGCAATTAGACAGTAGCTTCCCACACGTCCAACACCCTGTCACACCCCCCACAAGGGAGAGAAGGTGAAAAAGGGCACGCAGAACCCGCAGAGTCCGGAAGAGGGGCGGAACACTTCTGACAGGCCATCGCCCTGAGCGCCTATGGGGGATCAAGTGGTGGTGCGATCGACCTTGGTAAAGATGATACCGTCTTTCTCTGCATACTTTCCACACATGATGCAAGATCCCTCAGGGGCGCCCTGGTTTGTTCTCGTTCTCAAACGCCGGGCCGCTCCTCAACAGCTTCCTTAACCCCTTTTCACGTCCAGACAAAGGAACATTCTCCGCAAACAGAGTGCCCCCCTCTTTCCCTCAAGGCCCACCAGAGTCTTCATGGCGGCGCCGGCTTTGGCCAACTTTGGCCAACGCTCCGCGGGGCATTGTCAGGCCACAAAGGCATAATCCCTTTCGGCCGCATGACGGCCCTTTTTCCAACCCTTTTCACCCCCCGAAACAGAAATACAGCCCATTGTCCTGGCGTCTGCCCGTTCAAAGGGTCATCGGCTGGCAGAACTGGTTATTGTTCTTGAGTTTTCCGCACAGAGTCACCGCAGCATTGCGGCTTGCGACCGGTCCGGCCACCAGATGATAATGGGTTTCATTGCCAGACTTGAACGGTTTGTAGTGGGGCTGCAACGAACCAAGCACAGCGGTGTGCTGCTTTTTGATCTCGGCCCATCCCTCCGCCGCCGCGGCCTTGGTCGTGTAGGAGGCCAAAAGGAGTCCCGAGGCTTTTTTCTGCTTGGATTGGTCTTTGGTTTTTTCGGGGGGGGCCTCTTTCTTGGGGGGCGGTGGAGGCGGCGGTGGGATCGCCTCGACGATGACCGGCCCACGCAAAGCCGCCTCCAGGGCCGCCTTTTCCCGGGCCAACTCCTCTCGCTCGAAATCAGACCGGCCTGGCGCAAACGTTCCAGACGGCCAGCCGCCGCGCGCCCATTTCGATGACCCCCATTGGCGGAACCGCCGGCGCGGCCATGGCAACGGGCGTCGCGGGCAACAAGGCATCCAGAATGGCCGTTCGTTCCGCGGCATGTTCGGGAATGCTCAAGGCGTGCCGCTCGACGGCCCGCCGCAGCTCCTTAAGCCGGGCGGTCACGTCGCCCCCGCCTCGGGGGGGGGGGGGGCAACCCCCCCGGGCGCCCCAGCCCGGTCGCCGGTGGCGGGGCGGAAAGCGGCAGCAAAGCCCCAAGATTGCGATCGCGGCGCACGCGGTGTTCCTCGTCGGTCATCAGACCATCATCCCGCAACGCGCGCAGAACCTGAAAACGTTTGATGCTTTCCGCATCGTTCGTCTCTTCCGGCGTTGGCGGCTTGTCCGTGGGAACGGCGGACACGGGCGACGACGCCGGAGGCTGCCAGTTGAGCGGTGGCGTCCAGTGGGGATCAAGGGCTTTCAGGTGGGCCACCGCCAGCTTGGTCAGTGGCCGGGAGACGAATTGTCCCGACTCCATGCCGCCGACAAGGCCATCGGCCTTCGTGAGCAGGAGTTCCTGAAACATCTGCTGGGCTTTCTGGGGGCGACCGGTGACCTGATACACAAGACCCGCCGCGTAAAGGCCATAAGGGTTCTTCGGATTCCGGTACAGGGCCTTGGCGGCGTATTGCTCGGCCTGGGGGAAATCCCCCCGGTTGAGATCCCCGAGCGCCAGATCCGCATATCCCTCCCGATACGGAACCTCTGCCCGCGAATTCGGCATGCCAAGCCACGAACCGTCCTGCGATACGTCCCCACATCCCGCCAGCAGCCCCAAAAGAACGATGGCCACCCTTTTTTGCCGCATGATCTCCCCCCGAAACACTCTGCGTGTTTTTAAAATGCGTCCGCTCAGGGGCCGAAGAACATGTTGTTCATGTAATTCATGGGGGAGGAAAAGGAATGGGCGCCGCGCCCGATATCATAAGACATCCGCCCCACCATGCCGGTCATCTGGGTCACATTGCCGGCCATCAGGCTGACGTTTTGCGAAACCTGAGTCACGGCTTCGTTCATGTGGGTCATGGATTTGCGCATCACGTTGATATCCTGGGACATGGTCGAGATGTCGTGCCCCATGATGTTTTGCACACCGGCCATGCTGTTCAGGTCAGATCCCATTTTCTGCATCACCGTCGTCATGGTGTTGAGATTGCGGGCCATCCCGTACATGACAAACGTGAAAAAGCCCATCACGGTCAGGATGCCGGCAAGCACGATGACACCTACCGGATTTTTGACGACGAAATTTCTCATGGCCCCTTTCTTTCGCTGCCACCCCATTGGAATATGTAGACTGCCGCTGGTCTCTGACGCACTTCGACTTTACCACACTGCCAGAGTTTCCTCCCGCGATCAATGACTGAACATGCCTTTGGTCTGTCTTCCATCAAGAGCACAGTACAGAATGTTGGGCCGTGCCACAATAAAAGGCAGTGCAGGACACCGACCGTGATCGCGCGTCCAAAAGGCCTCTCCCCCTTGAGGGGAGAGGGGTGGGTGGAAGGGCTGCTGAAGCCTGTGCCGCCGGGGCAGTCGAAATCCCCCGCACCGAGCCAACCGAAACAAGTACTCTACGGGAAAGAGAATCTTTCCGTCAGGGGTGTCAGGAGAGTGAAATGTGGCCCCTTGGCGTCAGTCAAGACTGACACTGACGGGGGGATCAATCCTTCAGATCCTCCCACAGATCTTTGACCTTCTTGAAAAAGCCGGAGGATTCCGGGGACTGGGTGTGGGTGTCGCCAGACTTTTCGAACTCGCGCAGCAGATCTTCCTGCCGGCGGGTCAGGCTGACCGGCGTTTCCACCTGGACCTGAATGAACATATCCCCGCGCGTGGGCGAGCGCAAAACGCTCATGCCCTTGCTCTTCAGGCGAAACTGCTGGCCGGTCTGTGTCCCAGCGGGAATGGCCAATTTGGCCCGGCTGCCGTCGATGGTCGGCACCTCGATGGTGCCCCCAAGGGCCGCCGTGACCATGGCAATCGGAACCCGGCAATGGATATTGGCGGTCTCGCGCTGAAACAACCGATGGGCCGCCACCGATAGAAAGATGTACAGATCGCCCGGCGGGGCGCCCCGCAGGCCGGCTTCACCCTCGCCCCCTAGCCGGATGCGCGTTCCGTCTTCAATCCCTGCGGGAATAGTCACCGACAACGTTTTTTCCTTGCGCATCCGTCCACTGCCGCCGCAGCTTTTGCAGGGGTCCTTGATCACCCGTCCCTGCCCCTGACAGGTCGGGCAGGTGCGTTCGATGGTGAAAAAGCCCTGCTGTGCCCGCACCTTGCCCGCCCCGTGACAGGTGCCGCACGGGGTCGGGGCCGCCCCCCCGGTGGCGCCGGTCCCCTGGCAGCTTTCGCATATCATCGAACTCGGCACGTGAATTTCGGCATTCTTGCCGGTGAAGGCCTCCTCCAGGGTGATTTCCAGATTGAAACGCAGATCGGCCCCGCGGGCGTTTCTGGCGTTGCGCCGCCCTCCCCCCATGACCTCGCCGAACATTTCATCGAAAATGTCGGCAAACCCGAAACCGCTGCCGAAATTGAACTCAAAGCCCCCACCCCGCCCGCCGCTGGTCGCCGCATCGAACGCCGCGTGACCGTAGCGGTCATAGGCCGCCCGTTTCTGTTCATCCTTCAGAACTTCATAAGCCTCGTTCGCTTCCTTGAACTGTGACTCGGCGCTTTTGTCCCCTGGATTGCAATCGGGATGGTACTGCATGGCCAGCTTGCGGTAGGCGTTTTTGATTTCCGCATAGCCCGCCCCTTTGGCCACCCCCAGCGTTTCGTAATAATCGCGTTTGCTCATGATTTTCTTTTGGTGATCCGTGGTTGGTGGCCCGTGACGAGTGATTCATGACTGGGAATCGGCGATGCGTGGCGTGCGATTGTTTGGTCTTTGCGCCGCATCACGCACCGATTGCCAGCCCCTCACCACCGGCTCCTCACTTTTTGTCCTTCACCTCCTCGAAATCGGCATCAACGACTCCTTCTTCCGCCGCCGTTTCCCCGGGTGCCGCGCCACCGCCGGATTCTCCTTCCCCAGAGGGAGTCCGGTACATGGCCTCGCCAAGGGCCATGCTGGAGAGCATCAAGGCATCGGTCAGGGCCTTGATCCTGGCGGTGTCCTCCGATCCCAGCGCCTCTTTCAACGCGGCCATGTCGGTCTCGATCTTCTGCCGCCCGGAGGCCGGGATTTTATCGCCGTGTTCCTTCAAGGTCTTCTCGGTCGAATGCACAAGCCCATCGGCATGATTGCGGACCTCGACCGCTTCCCGCCGTGTCTTGTCTTCCGCGGCGTGCTGTTCACCCTCGCGGACCATGCGCTTGATATCGTCTTCCGCCAGACCACCCGAAGCCTGGATGCGAATAGCCTGTTCCTTGCTCGTGGCCTTGTCCTTGGCGGTCACATGGACGATGCCGTTGGCATCAATGTCAAAGGTCACCTCCACCTGCGGCATGCCGCGTGGCGCCGGCGGAATGCCGACAAGATCGAACTGACCCAGAAGTTTATTGTCGGCGGCCATTTCACGTTCGCCCTGGAAAACGCGGATGGTCACGGCCATCTGTCCGTCCTCGGCGGTGGAGAACACCTGGCTTTTGCGGGTCGGGATGGTGGTATTGCGATCGATCAGACGGGTGAACACGCCCCCCAAGGTCTCGATCCCCAGCGACAGCGGCGTGACATCCAGCAGCAGGACATCCTTCACCTCACCTTTCAGCACGCCGCCCTGAATGGCGGCGCCGATGGCCACCACCTCGTCGGGGTTGACGCCCTTGTGGGGTTCGCGACCAAAAAACTCCTTGACCGCCTGTTGGACCTTGGGCATGCGGGTCATGCCGCCGACAAGAATCACCTCGTCGATCTCGCTTGCCTTCAGGCCGGCGTCCTTCAAGGCCTTGCGGCAGGGATCGATGGTGCGGGTGATCAGATCCTCCACCAGCGCTTCGAGCTTGGCACGGGTCAGCTTGATGTTGAGATGTTTCGGACCACTGGCATCGGCGGTGATGAAGGGCAGATTGACCTCCGTCTGCATGGTCGATGACAGCTCGATCTTGGCCTTTTCCGCCCCCTCCTTCAGCCGTTGCAGGGCAAGACGATCTTTTTTCAGATCGATCCCGCTTTCTTTTTTGAACTCGTCGGCAAGGTACTGGATGATGCGGGCGTCGAAATCCTCCCCCCCAAGGAAGGTATCGCCGTTGGTGGATTTCACCTCGAACACACCATCGCCGATTTCGAGAATCGAAACGTCGAATGTCCCGCCGCCCAGGTCATACACCACGACCGTGCCGGTTTTCTTTTTGTCCATGCCATAGGCAAGGGCCGCGGCGGTTGGTTCGTTGATGATGCGCAGGACATCAAGCCCGGCGATCCGGCCGGCGTCCTTGGTGGCTTGGCGCTGGGAATCGTTGAAATAGGCGGGCACGGTGATCACGGCCTGGGTGACCTTCTCGCCCAGATACGCCTCGGCGGTTTCCTTCATCTTGGTCAGGATGAAGGCGCTGATCTGGCTTGGGCTGTATTTCTTGTTCTGCACATCGACCCAGGCATCACCGTTGTCGGCCCGCACAATGCGGTAGGGAACCAGATCCCTGTCTTTCTGGGTCACCGGATCATCGGCCCGCCGACCGATCAACCGCTTGATGGCAAACAGGGTGTTTTCCGGATTGGTGACCGCCTGACGTTTGGCGGCCTGGCCCACCAGACGCTCGCCATCGTCGGTAAAGGCGACCATGGAGGGAGTCGTACGGGCGCCCTCCGCGTTTTCGATCACGCGGACATCCTTGCCTTCCATGATGGCGACGCAGGAATTGGTGGTGCCAAGATCGATGCCGATGACCTTGCTCATGTCTGTCCTCTTCTTCTTCTTCCCGGCGGACCCTGACGATCCCCCGCATTCATTGCATTGCGTCAGCAGTGTCAGCAGTCCCGGAAATCCAGGGCACCGCCAAAGTCCGGACTTATATAAGGCGGGCCTTGACGGTCCGCAAGCCGATGCGCGTTCTTTCCCCGGGCCATCGAGTGAAGCCGATTGCCCATTGTTCGTTCCCTCCCGCGAACGCCGCGCAGGTTGCGCCTGCGGCCCGATTGCCCTGCATTCTTTCCGGCAGATCAGCCGTCCTCGAAATAAAACACCGCACCCAGCCCCAACAGACCCATGATAAGAGTTGGACTCCAGGCCGCCAACACCACCGGCAGCGTGGCCGATTGTCCCAGGGCATGGGTCACCTTTGAAAAGAAATACACCACGAAGCCGGTGGCGGTGGCGCCCGCGATCCGCCACAGCATGCTTCCTTTGCGCTGGTTCTGCGGCATCACGAAAACCGCGGCGGCAAGCACCATGGCACAGAGCAAAAACGGCGCGGCCATCAACGTTTGTAGATGCAGCCGGTGTGCCCTGGCCGAAAAGCCAGACTGTTCGAAAAAACGGATGAAGCCCGGCAGCGCCCAGACCGACACCGTTTCCGGCGAGGCGAAATTTTCCTGGATGCGGCCGACGGTCAGGGTGGTTGGCAGGCGTAAAACCGTATGATGCACCGGCGGTTTCTCCGTCCGCATCACCCGCACCTGATACAATTCATAATGACCATCGTTGCGCAGAACGCCCCTTTCAGCCTCGATCCGTTCCTGGAAGCCATTCTGTTCCTTGAACAGGAAAATGCTGACATCGTACAAAAAGAGTACAATACCTTCCTGGCGCACGCGCCCCGCATGGACGACTGACAGATATTGGCCTATGGTCTCGCGCAGCCAAAGACCGTTCTCTGATAACGACAACGGATTGTTAACGCCAATCCCAAGAACGATCACAAGAAGGGGCAACAGAAACTGCCAGGCCGATATCCCCGCGGCGCGCATCACCACCAGTTCATGGGACCGTGACAACCACCAGAACGCGACGATACCACCAATCATGACCGCGAATGGCAAAACCGCGTTCATCCCCTGCGGCAGTTTCAAGAAACTCATGCCAAGCAGGAACATGAAAGACATCTGGCCGTCAGACGCAGACCGTCGCAACAGCTCGATCATGTCGAACAGAAGAACGATCCCCAGGATCATCGCGAGCACGGCGCCGAAGGCCGCAAGGAAACGCCGGCCAATGTAAAGTGCAAGCGTCAAGACCGGAGATCCTTTCTCCCTTTCAATCCGGCAGTTCAGGAATCACGGGGGATGGGTCCCCCCGTGATTCCTTATCACCCAGGAAAACATAAAAATTGCCGTATCCAGGACAAACATATACCATAGAAATCTAGCTGTAGTGGCAACAAAGGCGTAAAAGTCCATGGTCCAACTCACCCGAATCTATACCCGTGGCGGCGACAAGGGCAAGACATCCCTCGCAACCGGCAAGCGCGTTCCCAAACACGACCTTCGGGTCCAGACCTATGGCACGGTGGACGAAACCAACGCGGTCCTTGGGCTTGCCCGTCTTTACACCCGAACGCCCGCGCTGGCCGAGGCTGACGCCATGCTGGCGCGAATCCAGAACGATCTGTTCGATCTGGGGGCCGATCTGTGCACCCCCGCCGTGTCCTCCGATTCCACCAGACCGACCCTGCGGGTGGTCGCGGCGCAGGTCCAGCGGTTGGAGAGGGAAATCGATGCCATGAACGCCTCGTTGACGCCGCTTGCCTCGTTCATTCTGCCCGGCGGCACGGCGGCAGCGGCCCACCTGCATCTGGCCCGCACCATCTGCCGGCGCGCAGAACGCCTTTTGACCGAACTCATGGACGCCGAACCCGATGAGACCAACCCGGTTGTTCTTCAATACCTGAACCGTTTGTCGGACCACCTGTTCGTTCTTGCCCGGCATGTGAACGACCACGGCACGGCCGATGTGTTGTGGATTCCGGGGGATAATACCCGTGAGCCTTGATCCGTCACGATCACGGCGCACAGAGATGACAGTGGGGGGGGGGAATGATGGCAAGTGCAACGGACGGTCTTTTTGATGACCCTATTCCCGGGAATCGTGGGCAGAACGTCAAGGTTGGTTTATCCATTCGTTCCGATACAGCCGACCCATCCACCCTATCCGGAATTTCCAACATGTCCGATCTTTCAGCGGAGGCGGATATCTATCTGGTGCCGACGGGGCTGATATCCGGGGCAACGGCCAAGATCGCCCTGCAACTTGGTCAGGCGCGCCCCCTGGCGGGCGGCCCGCTGGCTTTCACGGCCTGCGAGGTCATGATCCGTCAGGACGAAACCTTGGCCTCTTCCGTGCTGCCGGTCAACGATGTCTGGGGGTGGGCGGCCCGCCGCAACGCCGTCGTGGCCCGGCGGATCGATTCCCTTCTGGCGTATCTGGCCGCGCCGCGCCCGCCGTTTGCCGGGTTGCTGCTCGATCGCCCACGGTTGATGGGGGTGGTCAATGTCACGCCGGACAGTTTTTCGGATGGAGGGGCTTTCACCAATCCGTATCTCGCCATTTTCCACGCTTTGCGTTTGTGGGAGGCGGGAGCCGACATCATCGATGTGGGGGGGGAATCCACCCGCCCCGGCGCCCGGCCTGTGGCACTGGCAGAGGAAATCCGGCGGGTGGTGCCGGTGGTCCGGGCGTTGGCCGAACGGGGCGTGCGGGTTTCGATCGACACCCGCCACGCCGCGGTGATGACGGCGGCCCTCGACGCCGGCGCAGCCCTGGTCAATGACATCAGCGCCTTGACCGGCGATCCGGAATCCTTGAAGGTCGTGGTGCGCCGCAAGGCGCCGGTGATCCTGATGCACATGCAGGGCGAGCCGCGCACCATGCAGGACAACCCCTGTTACCAGTTCGCGCCCCTTGACATTTGCGACGCGCTGGCCGAGCGGCTGAGCACCTGTGTGCAGGCCGGCATCGATCGGGCCAATATTTGTGTGGACCCCGGCATCGGTTTTGGCAAGACCGTTGCGCACAACATCGATATTATGGGCCGGCTGTCGGTGTTGCACATGTTGGGATGTGGCGTGGCGCTGGGAGTGTCCCGCAAAAGCTTCATTGCCACCGTTTCATCGGTCGAACCACCGCAAGCCCGCTTGCCGGGTTCCCTGGCGGCCACCCTGGTGTCTTTGGATCAGGGCGTGACCCTTGTGCGGACCCATGATGTTGCAGAAACCCTTCAGGCCATCAAGGTGTGGCAGGCCCTGCACACAAAAACATTTTCGCCGTCCCCATCATGAACGGCGTTTCACGGGTCTCAAACCATTTCCGATGCGGGGGCAGGGAGTATTTTGGTGGCGGAACGTGGGGTGCGGCGGGGCTTTTCCTGGGCGACATCACGGAAATATAAAAGCAGGCAGACCCGTGTGGCGGCAGTCAGGCCGCCGTCGCCGCGGATGCCATCGACGATGGAACAGAACTCGCTCACGGTGATGTCTTCACGACGACAGACCTCTTCCAGGGCTTCCCACATTTCCGGTTCAAGACGCATACTGGTCCGTCGTCCATCCACGACGACGTTCCTGTTGACGAGAGTAGTCATGGGCCTGTATCCGTGTCAGTGGTCTTCGTGCAGTAGTCGTCTTCGTGCATTCTTGCACCTCGTTTCCAGAGTGAGACGGGATCACACGTTCCACAGTTCCAGAACGTCCAATGTATCCGAGGACTCTACATATTCAAGAAAAAACACACATCTGCTTACATCGCAATCAAATACTTTAGGAATGACTGCTTTTTCTTCATTTGAACAACCCTTGGGGTTGTCCATGCCCCCTTCTTAAGAGGAACAAACTACTCTTCATCGCAGGATGATCAGAGATTTGCCGTTTCCGAGATCCTTCCCGGATCTGGCACAACCTGTCACCCACGAGACTCCAAAGGCACTCTGGCCAAAAGCATTCTGGAAAGCATTGGGGGGTGGTTGAACCGAGAGCGGGGCACCCGGCACTTCCGATGGGCATTGAGGATCCACCATTTCTTAGAGCCGTGATCGTGCCCGATCAAGGCTCCCTCCGGTGCCGGCAGCCGCGGCCTTTGGCCGTATCCGTCATGATCCGTCATGGCCTTTGGCGTATCTGCCATTCGGCGCGCCGCAGCGGGCTTTTGAACATAAGTCAAAACTTATGCTCAAGGTATCATTCTCGATCGTATCGCCGGGGCAAGCGGGTGAAGATCCGTGTTTGGTCCCCCTCCTCCATCCATCGAGGGGGAGGGCGTTCATTGTCGTATCAGGAACGTTGTCCTTGCATCCGATTCCCCTGATCCTGTCTGATCCTGTCGCCTGAAACTGCGTACCGCTCACAGCACGCACCCCTGGGAGCCGCCTTTGCAAAAAGGTTCAGATCCTCCGGATGTTTTTCTCTGGGGTCTTAATCCGGTTACAGGCATGACAACGTGGCGGCACACAGAATCGCCCTCCCTGACCATGTGTGCCGCACTAAAACCGTTTTTGTTCTACAGCCCTCTACCCGACCACGTTTTTTTATTGTTGTATTTTTTCTCGCCTTCCTGTCCTCCCCTCTCTATTCCTCCCCTCAACACCCTGCTTTTCAATGAACCATTTCGGGCGTGGAGTCCTTGACCATGCTACAGGCAATATCGGCCATTAAGTCCGCGACGCTGTTGAGAACGGCGGC
>WOUV01000108.1 GCA_009773045.1 Rhodospirillaceae bacterium
CATCGTCAAAATCATCCAGGCGTGCCTGCCGCTCCCCCGCAGGCGTGCCTGCCGCTCCCCCGCCTCTGGAAGGCCATTCTAAACTGATGGATGGTCAGGGTCGATACCCAAGGCGGCGAATAGCTGATCGATCCGGTCAACATCACCATCGACTCAAGCAAGGCAACGGCCATCCAGACGGCGCTCGGCAGCGGCGACGTCACGGTCTCGACGGCGGACAGCGCCGTCAATGCGTGGGGAAGCAACGGCACGGGCACGGACGCGGGCAACATCACCGTCGCCTCGGCCATCAGTTGGGGCGCCAACATCCTGACCCTGCGGGCCGACAACACCATCGCCATCAACGCCACCCTCACCAGCACCGGCGCGACAGCCAGTGACGGCCTGGTTCTGGAATATGCGCAGACGACGGGCACGGGCAGTTACACCGTCGGCGCGCCGGTCAATCTGGCGGCGGGCAGTTTGTTCCAAACCAAAAAAGGCACGGATGCGGCCGTCAACTATACGGCCATCACCAGCCTGGGCGATGCGGGCAGCACGACGGCAACCGACCTGCAAGGGATGAATGGCGGCAAGTCCAGCAAATATACGTCCTGGGCGCCGACATCGACGCCTCCGGCACCAGCACATGGAACAGCAACGCGGGCTTCGCGCCTGTCGGCATTCTCAACGCCACATTCACCGGCATTTTCGACGGCCTCGGCCACACCATCACCGGCCTGACCATCAACCGCCCCTCGACCGATTATGTTGGTCTGTTCGGTTATGTCAATACCGGCGCCGCGGTAAGGAACGTCGGCCTCGTCGGCGGCGCCGCCAGCGGCGGCAATTATGTCGGCGGGCTGGTGGGGCATCATGATTCTAATAGCACGATCAGCAACGCCTACGCCACCGGCGCCGTCGTCAGCGGCGACATTGTTGTCGGCGGGCTGGTGGGGTCTAATATGGGCAACGTCACCAACAGCTTCTGGGATACCGAGACCACCAAGCAACCCTCCAGCGACGGCGGGACCGGTAAAATCACCGCCGATATGCGTCAGCTTGCAATCTTAACCGGTGCTGCGGGCTGGGGTATCGATGACACGGGCGGCACGGGCACGGTCTGGCGCATCTATGGTGGCAACACCTATCCGCTCCTGCGCAGCTTTCTGACAGCGCTCACGGTCACGGTGAATGACGCCACAAAAACCTATGACGGCAATGCCTACAGCGGCGGCAACGGGCTTACCTATGCGCCATCGTCCTATGTCAGTTCCAAGGTATTGGGAACGCCGGGCTACGCCGGAAGCGTCATTAATGCGGGCACATACACGATGAGCGCGTCCGGCCTCTATTCCAACCAGCAGGGCTATGATATGCTTTTTGTGGACGGCACACTGACCATCGATTCGTCTCCCTCCGCGCCCGCCGCCGCCGCCGGTCACTCCTCCCAACCCTCCGTCGTCCGACGACGCGCCGCCGCCGGTCACTCCTCCCAACCCTCCGTCGTCCGACGACGCGCCGCCGCCGGTCATTCCTCCCAACCCTCCGGCGTCCGACGCGCCGCCGCCGGTCATTCCCCCCAACCGTCCATCGTCCGACACGCCGCTGCTGTCGGGGGGCGAGAGGACTGCGAATCTGAATGGCGCCACGGAACTGCTCACACCGGAGCCGCGTGTGGCGGAATGGGAGACAACAACGGCGCCGGGAGTGCCGGCGGTGGGCAATGCGCCGGCGGGTTTTGCGCCGCGTCAGGCGACGGGCGAATCGGACCTGACAGCCATGACAGCCCCCGCCGGGCTGCAATCGCCTGATGGCAGGCTGTTCCTGCTCATCCTGACCCAGGCCGCGGACGGCGCCGTGACCGTCCAACTACCCTCCAGCGTCTCGGTGGAAAGCCTGGGCGGCGAGGCGGCCTTGACCGAAACGGTCATGACTCTCGCCCGCGAGAAATTCGGCGATGATACCGAAGGCAAACGCACCGTCCGCTTCACAGCCGCCAGTGGCGGATGAACGGGACGGGCTTTTCCGGGAATCAACGACGGACTTCCGACCCCCCACGCGCACCCCCCACGCACGGACGAAAGGGACATGAACGGTCCTCTCCCATCACGCTGGCCCGTGACCACGATTTGAGGTACAGCTTTCAGAAGCGTCGTTTGTGCGAAGGGGGAAAGACCATGCATGTCACGCTCGTTCACGTCACCGTCAAGCCGGATCAGGTGGCGGATTTCATCACGGCATCTCTTGCCAATCACCGGGCTTCCATTCAGGAGTCGGGGAATCGCCGGTTCGACATCTTGCAGTTTCCCGATGAACCGACGCGGTTCATTCTGTATGAAGCCTACGCCTCGGCGGAAGATGCCGCCGCCCACAAGGCCACCGCGCACTACAAAACCTGGCGCGAGGGCGTTGCCGACATGATGGCGACCCCTCGCGAGGGGATACAATGGATCTGCCACGCTCCATAAGGGTATGACATCATGGATGATGTCCTTGCGGATGATGCCCTCGCGATCGCTCCGTTTGCCACTGGCCGGCTGCCGCGCATCGTGTTCGGCGCGGGCACGCTGGCGGGCCTGCCGGGCGAGGTGGCGGCGATGGGGCGCCGCGCTTTGCTGGTGACGGGGGCGGCGTCGTTGCGGGCTTCCCCCGTGTGGGAGAAGCTGACGCAGGCCCTGCGCCAACACGGCGTTGACTGGGAAGCCGTGCCGGTGGCCGGCGAGCCTGGCCCCGCCCGGGTGGATGAAATCGTCGCCGCTTTCCGTGACGGCGGATTCGATGCGGTGGTGGGCATCGGGGGCGGTTCGGTTCTTGACTGTGCCAAGGCGGTGGCCGGGCTGTTGCGGTCGGGGCGCTCGGTCATGGACCACCTCGAAGGCATGGGGCGCGCGATTCCTTACACCGGGCCGGCGGCGCCGTTCATTGCCGTGCCAACCACCGCCGGCACCGGCAGCGAGGCAACCCGCAATGCGGTGTTGTCCCTCGTCGGCCCCGATGGTTTCAAGAAATCGTTCCGCCATGACGACCTGATGGCGCGGGTGGCCATCGTTGATCCGGTTTTCCTTGAAAGCTGCCCGCCGGCCCTGGTGGCCGCAAACGGAATGGATGCACTGACGCAACTCATAGAAGCCTCCGTTTCCACCCGCGCCAATCCCATGACCGATGCCCTGGCCTGGTCGGGGCTGAAGGCCTTTGCCGCGGGCTTTTTTCCCGCATACCGGGGTTCTTGTGGCGTTCTTGACGGGAGCGGCGCTGCCGTCGTGGCGGCCCGTGGGCAGCTGGCCTATGCCGCGCTGATGTCCGGTCTTTGTCTGGCGCAGGCCGGTCTGGGGTCGGTCCATGGTCTGGCCTCGCCGCTGGGGGCGTATTATCCCATCGCCCATGGCATCGTGTGCGGCACGCTGGTGGCCGAGGCCATCGCCATCAACATTCAGGCCCTGGAAGAACGGCTCCCGGAAAGCCAAGCCCTGGTCAAATACGCCCGCGTTGGCCGACTGTTGGCCGGACTGTCCCGCAATGCCCCGCCTGCCGCCGCACGAACCGCCCTGGTTCAGTCTTTGCGGCTGTGGCAGGTGGAGCTGAAACTGCCCCGCCTGGCCGGATATGGCGTTGTGGCCGGAGACTTGGCCAAAGTGGTCGCGGCCAGCCGCAGCGGCAGCATGCAGACGAATCCCCTGGTTCTGACCGACGCAGAGATAACCGAGATCCTGCGGCGCCGTTTGTAGGACAGATTGGGACACTTGGGACAGTCCGTTGGGATCACGCACCCAAAAGTGCGCGTTCATCCACGGCAGGGGGGAAAATCGCCGCCACTCACGGTCACGAAAACCACCCCCCTCGCCCATGCCATCGATCTTGCCCCCTGCGGCGCCTTGCGCATCCCCTTGGGCGCCATGGGCCTTGATGGCCTGGCGATCAACCGGAACGGTCTCCTCCAGGGCGATCAGATGTGCCTTGTGAGAATCGCTGGAAAGTATTGTGGTTCTCATCCGGTTGGTTTAGATCCTTTCAAATCTGAAAATCACAATGGGCTGTCCTTCAAGACAGGGAGACAGGCGTGGCCGCAGGACAGATACCAGTTCTTTCCCTGGTCGCCAGAAGCTATGTATTTGTTCTGACGGGGCTGCGTCCGCTGATGGCGGTGGCATGGCCATGGGCAGGAGTCGTTTACGTCGCTGGATGGGCCGCCGATGTCAGCGGCAGAACCACGATGGAGGGCGAACCGTCACACGGTTTATGGATTTCGCTTATGGCCAATCTGGTGGCGAACAGCGCCGTATCGGTGCTGTGTCATCGGAGTATCATTCTTGGGGAACAACCCGCCGGCCTGCGTTCGCTCTCCTTCGCCCGCCGTGAGGTGCATTACCTGTTGGCCCTTTTGGGGCTTGGCTTGGCGATTGTCCTGGCGTTCGTGCTGTCCGCGGGCCTGATGCATATCGTGGGGCTGGACGGGGAAAGCGTTGGCTTGGTGGTGATCGTGGTCGCGGCGCTTGCCTTGTATGCCCGCCTGTGCCTCATCCTTCCGGATCTGGCCGTGGCGGAAGGGCGCCTGCCCTGGCACGTCTGGCGGGCCAGCCGCGGTCAGACCGCCCGTATCATCGTGGGTGTGGCCCTGTCGGGACTGCCACTGACGCTCGTTGTCTTGCAGCTTGCACTGGCGGCCCGGGTCCTGCACGTCAAGGGACTGGTGGGAACGGCGCTGTTGGTTGAACTCCTGGCGTTGGCGGTTTCGTTTCTGATCATGATGATCGGCGCCGCTTTTCTCTCCTTTGTGTACAAAATATTGGTGCTGGATCCGTCGTTGTCGGGACCGGGAGTTCTGGAATCGGGGAAGGACGGCAGCTGATGTCCTTAAGCGACACGCACTCTTGATTTGTGCCGGGTGGGGTCAAACGGGGAGTGCATGTGGTTCAGCGCTGGTTCATTTTCGCCAGCATCTGGCCGACAAGCGCTTTCAGGTGGTGGAATTGTGCCCGTGCCTCATCACGTTCGATCTGGGTTCGTTCGGATGTCATCAGGACGGCCGTGGCGGCCGCTAGTTTGGTGGCAAGGTCACGAATCAGGTCGTCCTTGGCCTGCAAGGCCTGCCACAAACGATCGTTCTCGCTTTTCAAGACCTCGAACAGGTCGCGGCGCGCCTGGGGTTCCAGCGGATGCGTTCCTTCTGGAACGGCGGTTCCCGAATCCTGTCCCGGACCCTGGGGGACGAGAACCCACCATTTGCCGGTGTTGTCGCGTTGGGCCTTCAGATCTTTCGTTTTGATGCGACGCCGGATGGTATCCACCGATACCCCCAACCGCAAGGCTGCTTCGGCCACAGACAGGCGTATTTCATCTTCGTTCATCGTGGGGTTCCCGGGGGAAGCACCCCTTTCCTTCCCGTGGGGTGCGCTTCTTGAAAGTCTCCCGGCCACGGCCACAGGTCAAGAGCAAATCCTGGGAAAACCCGGGAGTGTCGTTTGTTTTTCCCGTTCAAGGTCGCAGGAAACCGACGATATCGCTCACCTCGGTCAGGATGGGGCGCGCAAGGGCCGAAGCCTGTTCCGCCCCCGTTCGCAGGACCGAATCGATATATCCCGGATCGGCCAGAAAACGCCGCAGGGCCGCATTGATGGGGGCCAGCACGGAAACCAGAAGTTCGGTCAAATCCTCCTTGAAGGCGGAGAACTGCCGGCCCGCGTGCCGGGCCAGGGCTTCTTCCCGCGACAGATCTGCAAGCGCGGCATAGATACCCAGCAGATTGTCCGCCTCCGGCCGGGCCTTGAGGTCCTCAGATGAGTCCGGCAACGGCGCCGGATCGGTTTTGGCTTTGCGTATCTTCAAGGCCATCGTATCGGCATCATCGGTCAAGTTGAGACGCGCATAGTCCGACGGATCGGATTTACTCATCTTTTTCGTGCCATCGCGCAGGCTCATGACGCGGGGGGCAATCGTCATGATCACGGGTTCCGGCAGGGGAAAGAACGCGACGCCATAGTCGTTGTTGAACTTCTGGGCGATGTCCCGGGCGAGTTCCAGGTGCTGTTTCTGATCCTCGCCCACCGGGACGTGGGTCGCCTTGTACAAAAGGATATCGGCCGCCATCAGATTTGGATAGGCATAAAGACCCACGGAAGCGTTCTCGCGATTCTTGCCGGCTTTTTCCTTGAACTGGGTCATGCGACTCAGCCAACCGAGGCGGGCGACGCAATTGAAGATCCAGGCTAGTTGTGCGTGGCCGGGAACGGCGCTTTGATTGAACAGAACATGATTCCTGACATCAACACCGGCGGCCATCAGGCCAGCGGCCACTTCCCGCGTGTTTTGACGCAGCACGGACGGGTCTTGCGGTACGGTGATGGCATGCATGTCCACGATGCAGAACAGACATGGGTAATCATTCTGCAACCGTCCCCAGTTGCGGATCGCCCCCAGATAATTTCCAAGGTGCAGAGTGCCGGTGGGCTGTATGCCCGAAAAGACGCGCGCCATGAACAAACCTTGCGATGTACGGGAAGGATCAGGAGACGGGAAACGAGATGAATGTCCCTTTGGCGTCCCCAACGGGATTCGAACCCGTGTTGCCGCCTTGAAAGAGCGGAGTCCTAGGCCTCTAGACGATGGGGACCGGGGCGCTTCGCGCCGTGCCTCGACATCTAGCCGCAAATGTGATCGAAAGCAACATTATTTCTCGACGCCATCACGGCCCCACCTTTGGCCTGTCGTCAGACGTGTATGCATACGAGATCCCCCCAAGGAGAAGGGGCTTTCAGAAGAGCAGGTTGGTCGTGCGCATTGAAAGAAATTCCATACTGAGAGCGGCCGGCGGAAATTCCTACCACTGGCAAAGTCTGCAAAAACTTTGTATGATCA
>WOUV01000109.1 GCA_009773045.1 Rhodospirillaceae bacterium
ACGAGTGAATCAGGCAGGGGAGGTTCGCAATAGCCGCCGACATCACGGAAAACTAACAACCTCCGGGGTCTGGCATGTGTGCTGGGGGTAGGGTATATCAAGAAACAGGGTTGGGAAAGTGGACGGGGCTCTCTTGGAAAACGATGATAACACGCCCGATCCGGTCGACATTTATGTCGGCCGACGGTTGAGGCTACGGCGTGAGATTTTGCGCCTAAGCCAGGAGCAGGTGGCCAATGCCATTGGTGTCACCTTTCAACAAATACAAAAATACGAACAAGGAAGGAACAGAGTAAGCGCCAGCCGACTTTACGATATCTGCCAAGTCTTGAACATCCCGGTAACCTATCTGTTCCAGGGACTCAGCACGGAATCGGTCTTACAGCAACGCACACAAACACAAATCCCCGCCGTTCTTCAGGAAACGGCTGCGGTTTTCGAAGGAACCGGTTATATGGAGCGAACGGAAACGCTGGAATTGGTGCGTGCTTTCTGGCGCATTCCAAATGCGAAAGCCCGGCTGGAACTGCTGGGGCTGATCCAGCTCCTGGGGCGCGAGTCGGAGTAAGGGCTAGAGTGGTTGGCGCCGTGCCGTCAGCGTCATCAGGACAAAAAAGGTGGAAAGCCTAACAAAAAAGGTGGAAAGCCTAGCGGTGTCTGCCTAAAGGTGCGAGGTGCGTGTCTTTAGGCATGACAGAAGAAACCCTGAAGGGTAAAAACACCCAAGGGGTATTGCATATCAACGAAGGGACACTGCACAGGGTGCGTACCATACAGCAGAACGCTACAACGGGTTGGCATGGCACCACCATTCTTTCCGTGCGCAAGGATGGGCATGTGGTCATCGCTGGCGACGGACAGGTTTCCCTGGGGCAAATGGTGGTCAAAGCCAATGCCCGCAAGGTACGACGGTTAGGGGACGGGGGCATCATCACCGGATTTGCTGGATCGACGGCCGATGCCTTCACCCTGTTCGAACGTTTGGAAAGCAAGCTTGAAAAACACACCGGCCAGTTGGCCCGGGCGTGTGTCGAACTGGCCAAAGACTGGCGAACCGACCGTTACCTGCGTCGGCTGGAAGCCATGATGGTCGTTGCCGATCCGAGGGTCTCGCTGCTTCTGACCGGGAGCGGCGATGTTCTGGAGCCCGACGATGGTCTCGTTGGTATCGGTTCAGGGGGCAACTATGCCCTGGCCGCGGCCCGTGCTCTGATGACCGTCGAGGGGCTTGACGCCGAAACCATCGTTCGTCGGTCCATGGCCATTGCCGCCGGCATTTGTATCTACACCAACGACAATGTGGTTCTTGAACGCCTATGACAGCCTTCAGCCCCCGCGAAATCGTTTCCGAACTTGACCGTTTCATTATTGGTCAAGAGGACGCCAAACGTGCCGTTGCCATTGCCTTGCGCAATCGCTGGCGACGACAGCAACTTCCCAACGACCTTCGGGAAGAAGTCCTGCCAAAAAACATTCTCATGATCGGCCCAACCGGTGTCGGCAAAACCGAAATCGCCCGTCGGCTCGCCCGCATGGCGCAGGCGCCGTTCCTGAAAGTGGAAGCGACCAAATTCACCGAGGTCGGCTATGTGGGCCGGGATGTGGAAAGCATCATTCGGGATCTTCTGGAAACCGCCATTTCCATGATTCGGGAACGGTTGCGCCGACAGGTACGAACCAAAGCCGAGGAGACGGCGGAGGAACGGGTGCTCGATGTGCTGGTCGGCGCCACCGCAAGCGCGGAAACGCGGACCAAATTCCGCAAGATGTTGCGCGACAATCTGCTCAATGACCGGGAAATCGAAATCGAAGTCCAGGACACCGGATCCATGAACATGGCCGGGATGGACATTCCCGGTTTTCCCGGCGTGCAGATGAGTTTGCTCAATCTGAACGACATGATCGGCAAGGTATTCGGCGGGCGGACACGCAAGCGGCGCGTGACCGTGGGCGATGCCTATGAACTTCTGATTTCCGAGGAAAGCGACAAGCTCCTTGATCAGGACAAGGTGATCAAAGAAGCCGTCGATGCGGTTGAAAACCATGGGATCGTCTTCATCGACGAGGTGGACAAAATCTGTGGCCGCGAAGAACGGGGAGGCGCCGATGTGTCCCGCGAAGGCGTGCAGCGGGATCTTTTGCCCTTGATCGAGGGGACGACCGTGGTCACCAAGCACGGCAGCGTCAAGACCGATCATATCCTGTTCATCGCCTCGGGCGCCTTTCATCTGGCGAAACCATCGGATCTGTTGCCCGAGATGCAAGGGCGGCTGCCGATTCGGGTCGAATTGAAGGCGCTGACACGCGATGATTTCGTCCGCATCCTGACCGAGCCGGAAGCAAGCCTGATCAAGCAATATTGCGCCTTGCTGGCAACGGAGTCGGTGGTGCTCGACTTCGCGACCGATGCAATCGGCGTCATCGCCGACATGGCGGCGGAGATCAACCGTACCGTCGAAAACATCGGCGCCCGCCGGCTGCACACGGTCATGGAACGGTTACTCGATGACATCAGCTTCACCGCCAGCGACCGCCCGGGGGAACATGTTCATATTGATGCCGATATGGTGCGCGAGCGGGTCGGGGAATTGGCCAAAAATGCCGATTTGAGCAAGTTCATCCTGTGAAACCCAACTACGGGTCGCGGATGGACCGCCTCGATTCCCCAAGAGACCAACGCCATGGACGATCGACGTAAAAGCGGCAGGGGCGGAAGCGAACGGTTGAAAAAACGCCGGGGGCTGAGCGTGTCTTCCGCCCTATGGCTACAACGGCAGCTCAAGGATCCCTATGTGGCGGAGGCCCATCGACTGGGGTATCGGTCCCGTGCCGCCTTCAAACTCCTGGAACTCGATGGGCAAGGGCTTTTCCTGAAGCCGGGCCGGCGGGTGGTGGATTTGGGCGCCGCCCCGGGGGGCTGGACACAGGTGGCCGTCACCCGGGTCAAGGCGGACCAGCCGGGGGGCGGGCAGGTGGTGGCCATCGACTGTGCCCCGTGGGAGCCAGTGGCGGGGGCCGTGTGCCTTACCCATGATTTCCTGGCCGTCGATGGCCCGGACCGGCTGAAGGAAGCCTTGGGGGGGGGCAGGGCCGACGTGGTTCTGTCGGACATGGCGCCCCATACCACCGGCCATCGGCAAACCGACCATTTGCGTATTCTGGCTTTGGCGGAGGCCGCCTATGGGTTCGCACTGGATGTGCTTGCCCCGCGGGGAACTTTTGTCACCAAGGTCTTCCGTGGCGGAACGGAACAGACTCTTCTGGCCGACATGAAGCGCCGTTTCGCCACCGTGCGCCATGTCAAACCCCCGGCCAGCCGCAAGGAATCGTCCGAAATGTATCTGGTGGCGCAGGGGTTTTCCGGTTGCCCGACCTGATCCTTGAACAACGCTTGGGCGGGCGGGTGGTCGGGATCGACGAGGCCGGACGCGGGCCGTGGGCAGGGCCGGTGGTGGCCGCCGCCGTGGTGCTGGATCCTTTGCACCTGCCGGCGACCGTGCTGGCCGCTCTCGATGATTCCAAGAAACTTTCTCCCCGCCGGCGGGAGGCCTTGTATGCGGCCTTGCAAGAAGGGGCCGGAATGGGGATCGGGCTGGCCGAGGTTGCCGAGATCGATTCGTTGAACATCCTGCGCGCCACCCTGCTTGCCATGGCGCGGGCCGTGGCAGGGCTTGGGTCGGCGGCGGTTGACCATGCCCTCGTCGATGGCAACCAGGCACCTCTCCTGGCGTGCCCCGTGACGACCGTGGTCGGAGGGGATGGGATTTCCGCTTCCATCGCCGCCGCCTCCATCGTCGCCAAGGTCACCCGTGACCGGCTGATGCAGCGCCTCGCGCTCGAATATCCCGGCTATGGGTGGGAAACCAACAAGGGCTATGGCACCCCGGCGCATCGGGCCGCCCTGGCCCGGCTGGGCGTGACGCCCCACCACCGGCGTTCGTTTGCTCCGGTCGCCGCGCACCTGCCGGGATATCTTGGCCTGTGAGAGAGCGGTTTCCCCTTGCAAACAAGGTGCGGTATCCTGCTCCCTCTGAAAAAGAATGAGGGGAGCACACGGCAATGAGCAACCGGACGAGCTTCGTGATCTATGGACTCACCAGCGAAAACCGATGGCAGCTCGATGCCCAGACCCCCAGCGAAAGCGAAGCTAGGGCATATGCCGAAAACATGGTGGCCGCTGCCCAGCATGGGGGCGTGAAGATCATCCGTGAATGGCATCACACGAACGGCTCCATCACCGAAAAGGAAATCTTTCACGTCTCGACGCCGCAAACGGGCAAGAAAAAAATCGTCGTCCACCCCATTGACGAGGCGCCGGACTGCACGAAGCCGGGCGGATCTGTACGCTCTTCCGGCCCGCATGACCATCGGTCGCCTGCTGCGGCCTTATTTCGATGAAGTCCTCCTGACCCCCACCGAGATTCTGCACCATTACCCTTCCGCCAAGCGGCTGATGGAAAGTGATCTGTATGCGCCGGCCGTGGACCGGGTGGCCACCATCCAGGCCGCCCGCACTGGCGTGGACAACCGTATCCAGCGGATAGCCTGTATCACCTGCTGGACCAGGTGGCCGAACAGGCACGCCAGGCCGAGGCCGAACGCGCGTTATGGAACATTCCGTTCCAGGATCTTCCGGGTCTGCTGGCGGCCGCGGGAAATGTCGCGAGGGAAAACGGCACTCAGGGAGTGCTCAAGGTTTACGTGCGGGCCAGCTTAAGCCGCGAGCTTGTCGGCATACGCTCATGGATCGGCAAGCTGGAGCGCCTGCTGGCCTTGATCGTGGATGACACCCCCACCGCCGGGCTTGCCGTCCTTGACTCGTTCGTTGCCGACATTCTGGCCGTGGCCCGCGAAGCGGTCCAGGATCTGATCGGTCCCCAGCCCAACCTGGGCACGGCCCTGCGGGTGCTGGTCGCCCTGTGCCATGGCCCCGTGGGACGGGGAACGGACGGGTGGAGCGATACGGCGGTGATGCTGAAAACACTGATTACCAACGCCCGGCTGCCATCGGGTCGGATCGTGGTGATGGATCGGGTCCGCCGGCAGGTGGAAAGCATCCAGCCCTTGTCACGCAACGATCCCGAAAAGGAGGAAGAGGCTTTCCGAGAACTGTTCGCCGCCCTGATCCATCCCGAGGGAATCATCGGCGGGTCGTCGATGGCCGCCGCCCTAACCCAGCGCTATGCCCGCAAGTTCGAGGCCGGGGTGAGCGAATCCGTGCGTCTTGCCATCAACGCCCTGGCCGATCTTTTGAACGACCGCGCGTATCGCTGCCGTTATCTGTTCGCCGTGACCGAAACGCCCCTTGGCCTGCCCCAGGCCGATGAGGCGGCCCGGACCATCCTGAAAATGGCGACCGATGCCCCGGATCTCCACAATTTCTGCCACTACAGTTTGCCGCCTTTGAAGAAAATCGGCACCCTTTCGGACTTGATGCGGCGCGCGCGCACCGCGCAAAACATGCCTCAGGATGTGACAGGCGCCATTTTCAACCGCCTTGACCGTTTGCTGGTCGAGTATATCGACCGCGAGAAGTTGATCGAAAAGCTGGATGACCCCGCCCATCCTTTCCGGTCACGGACGGTGCGGCTGATCAAGTTCTGCGGCTCGGGTGTGCTGGAGGAAGGGGAGGCGTTGCACCTTTGTCGCGAGCGGGTCGTGACGCACCTGCGCCGCGCCCATTTCGTCGATGAATTTACCGTGGGCATCTCCGATCCAACAGCCCGCAACCAAGTTCTTCGCGATCTGCAAACCTTGCTGGGGCAGAGTGGCTTTAAAAGCTGAAAGCGCCGTTCCTGTGGCAAAGGAATCGAGGGGGGTGTGGGGGGAGGCTAAGCCTCCCTGATCTCACACGACCTTTCGCTCGTGCAACCCCTTGATCTCCTCATCCCCCAGGCCCAAAAGATCCTTCAGGATGGCATCGGTCTGTTCCCCCAGCTTCGGCCCCAAGGTATCGATACGGCCCGGCGTGTCCGACAGGCGCGGCATGACGTTCGGAATCATGATCACATCGCCATCCATTTCCGGAATGTCCATGGCGATGAGATTGCGGCGCACGGCAAACTGACGATCGCCGAAAATGTCGGCGATGGTGTTCAAGGGACCGCACGGCGCACCGGCCGCAAGGCACAGCGCCAGGATTTCATCCCGATTGAGCGCGCCGGCCCAGGCGGCCACAAGCTGGTTGACCTCGTGCCGGTTTTCCAGTCGCTGCGCCTGCACACCATAAAGGTGGCTGGAAGCCAGCTCCAGCCGCCCCATGGCATGGCACAGACGTTCGAACAATTTATCGGTGGTGCAGGCAAACGCCACCCATTTATCGTCCTTGGTGCGGAAATGGCCAAGGGGCACGGCGGTTTTGATGTGCGGCCCATGGCGTTCGCGCACGGTGCCATACATGGCATAGGCGGGGGCGAGTTCGTCGGTCAGACGGAACACCGATTCGTAAAGGGCGACATCGATATATTGCCCTTTCCCGCTTTTCCGTTTTTCGTGCAGGGCGATCAACACGCCGATCGCGCCATAAAGCCCCGAGAGATAGTCCCCGAGCGTGGTGGAGCCTGGCGTGACCGGCGTATCCTTGGGCATGCCGGCAAGATAGGCAAGACCACCAACGGCGTGGGCGATGCGGGCAAAACCGGGACGGTCGCGATAGGGGCCATCCTGGCCATAGCCCGACACCCGCAGCATGACGAGACCCGGGTTGTTCCTGGTCAGCGCCTCATAGCCCAGTCCCCATTTTTCAAGGGTGCCGGGGCGGAAGTTCTCGGTCACCACGTCGGCCTTGGCGCACAACTGGCGAAAAATTTCCGCTCCTTCTTTCGCGCGGAGGTCAAGGGTGATCGACTTTTTGTTGCGGGCCTCCGACAGCCAGGCAAGGCTGTCGCCGCGTTTCGATGACGTGCCGAAATTGCGGCACGGGTCGCCGCCGATCGGATGCTCCACCTTGATCACATCGGCGCCGAACTCGCCCAGGACGGCGGCGCAATACGGCGAGGCGATGAAGGTCGCCACATCGACAACCAGCATGCCGGAAAGCGGCAGGTCATCGCGCTTGGCGTTTTCGTTCTCAGTCATTGTTCCTGTCCCCCATGGTGTTTCAGATGACCCGGCTTTCGCGCAGTTCTTTCAGCTCGGCCGGCGTCAGGTCAAGCAGGGCGCCCAGAACCTCTTTCGTATGTTCCCCCAGACGAGGGCCAAGAGTGGCGATGCGGCCCGGCGTGCGCGACAGTTTGGGGAACACGCCCGGCACCATCACATCCCCCACATCCGGCACAGTGACCGTGACAAGATCGCTCCGGGCGCGGAAATGAGGATCGGCGAAAATGTCGGCGATGCTGTTGATCTGACCGATCGGCACTTCGGCATCGATGCATTTCTGCATGACATCGTCCCGACTGAGCGACATGGTCCACCCCGACACCAGGGCATCGACCTCCTTGCGGGCGGCAAGCCGCTTGGTCTTGATGCCGTAAAGGCCGGAGGAGGCGAGTTCAGGCCGCCCCATGGCATCTTCCACTAGGCGGGCGAACATTTTGTCGGTGGTGCAGGCGATGGCCACCCACCTGTCATCCTTGGTACGGAAATGCCCGTGCGGGCAGGCGATGACGGTGCCCGCACCCTCCCGCTCGCGGATGCGTCCGAACATACCATAAACGGCGGCGATTTCGTCGAGCTGGCGGAACACGGCTTCGTAAATGCCGACATCGATCATTTGACCGCGTCCGGTTTTCTCCCGCTGCCGCAGGGCAAGCAGAATGCCGATGACACCATAAAGGCCCGACATGTAGTCGCCCAGGGGATTGGAGCCGGGCACCACCGGTGTCTGTCCCGGAAAGCCGGCAAGATACGACAAGGGCAAATCCGGGGCGGTCGCGATAGGGACCGGTCTGGCCATAGCCGGTCACCCGCAACATGACAAGCCCCGGATTGGCCGCGCGCAAAGTCTCCCACCCAAGGCCCCATTTCTCCATGGTCCCGGGCTTGAAATTTTCGACCAGAACGTCACACTTGGCCACCAGCTTGCGGAACAGTTCTGCCCCCGCCGGTACGCGCAGATCCAGGGTGACGGATTTCTTGTTGCGGGATTCCGTGAGCCACATCAAAGTGGAATCGCTGCGTTTGGTGGCGGTGCCGAATCGCCGCAACGGATCGCCGGCAATGGGGTGCTCCACCTTGTACACCTCGGCCCCGAATTCGCCGAGAATGGAAGCGCTGTAGGGTCCGGCAATGAAGGTGCCGACATCGACGACGCGAATGCCTTCGAGCGGCAGGGACCGTTCGGATGCTTGTTCGGACATGAGCTGTATGAAACTCCCCCCGGTTGATCTTCTCGCTTTTGCCGGCGCGCACTCGGCACACCGCAAAGTGACGGCTAAGGTAGCAACATATGTGTCCGACGACAACAACGATCACGGATGAGGAGATCCCCCACCCCCACGAAAACAAGACCGAAACAAGACTTAAGGAGTGCCGCCCCATGTGTCACGGCGTCAACAGGCCGTTTCGGGTGTTATTTGTGTGCACGGGGAACATCTGTCGTTCCCCGACGGCGGAGGGACTGTTCCGGGCGGCGGTGCGTGGTGCCGGCCTGCTTGAACGAATCGAAGTCGATTCGGCGGGAATCGATGACTGGCACGTGGGCGACGGTCCTGATGCCCGCGCCGTCGCCGCCGCCCGCCGCCGCGGCATCGACATTTCTGTCTTGCGTGCGCGCCAAGTGGAAAGGGCCGATTTCAGCCGTTTCGATTTGATTCTGGCCATGGACCGCGGCCATCTGTCGGCCCTGACCCGTTCGTGTCCGCGGGGGTCTGTCGATCGTTTGCGCCTGTTCCTGTCGTTTGCCCCTGAAAGCGGGGATGGCGACATCCCCGATCCCTATTACGGCGGCCCGGAAGGGTTCGAGCGCGTGCTTGACATGATCGAGGCCGGAACGAAGGGGCTTCTGGCCCACATCCGCCGCCACCTGGCAACCGCGGCGGAGCGCTGAAGGCATGGGACCGGACATCATCGCCAGAATCGAGAGTCTCACCGGGACACGGGTGGTCAACCGAACCGCCCTGTCGGGGGGATGCGTAGCCGAGGTCTACCGGGCCACACTTGCCGATGGCGCCAGCCTGGTGGCCAAGATTGGCCGGTCCCAAAGCGGCCTTGCCATCGAAGGGTTCATGCTGACCTATCTGCGGACCAAAAGCCGTTTGCCGGTGCCGGACGTGCTGTGGGCCGACGATCGTCTGCTGTTGATGACCCATGTGGAGGCCGGCGACGGTCTGACCGCCGAGGCCCAGATTCACGCCGCCGTGCTTCTGGCCGAGTTGCACGGAATCCGGGCCGAGACCTACGGATTTGAATGCGACACGCTAATCGGCGGCCTGCACCAGCCCAACCCGCCCACGCGGCGCTGGATCGATTTTTTTCGGGATCAGCGGCTGCTGTACATGGGAGGGGAGGCCCTGCGGAGCGGCCGGCTGCCGTCTGCCCTTCATGGCCGGCTGGAAACATTCGCCGCTCGTCTGGAAACCTGGCTGGAAGAACCCACGGCGCCCTCGTTGATTCACGGCGATATGTGGAGCGGCAATGTGCTGTGCCGGAACGGGCGGATCGCCGCGTTCATCGACCCGGCCCTCTCCTACGCCGATGCCGAGATCGAACTGGCCTTCGCCACCTTGTTCGGCACGTTCGGGGAGGCGTTCTTTCGCCGCTATCAGGAGATTTGCCCGTTGCGTGCCGGCTTTTTCGAAGAACGCCGCGACATCTATAACCTTTATCCTTTGCTGGTGCACGTGCGGTTGTTCGGCGGCGGCTATGTTGGTTCGGTGGAGCGCATCCTGCGGCGCTTCGGCGGCTGAAAGCAGGCTGCTTTTTATCGTCGTTCCAGGTGCATTTTTTTGTCGAGATACGCAAACCCCTCCAGGAACCGCTCCTCGGCCAGACGGCAGGGCAACGGTTCAAGCCGGACATCGGCGAGTGGTTTTTCCTTGAACCCAAGAACGGATGTCGCCTCATCGGCTGAAAATCCGGCCAGTTGCACGGCTTCGGTCGCGGCGGCGATGATGTCGGCCCTCTTGATCAGGGCCTTGACCTCCGTCTCCAGCCGGGCGGGCAGGCCAAAGCGAATATGGACGGCGCATTGCAAGCGATCCTCAACCTCCTTGAACACGTTCCCCACGACGGCCTTCAGGGGCGTGATCATGTCGTGGGTGACGTATTCCGAGGCGTCATGCAGCTTGGCCGCCATCAGCACCCACGCCGGCGCCCGCGGCTGTAAACGCTTGTGAATGATTTCGACCACGAGATCGGAGTGCTGGGCGACGCTCCAGCCATGATCGCCATGGGTCTGGCCATTCCAGCGGGTGTTGCGCGACAGCCCCAGGGCGATATCGGCAATCTCGATGTCCATTGGCGAGGGGTCCACCAGATTCAAGCGTCGTCCCGACAGCATGCGTTGCCACGTGCGTGGCGCCCAGGCATTCAGGCGGAGCCTATCCTCGGCGGACATCTTGGGAGTGCTCACGCGCGTTCTCCTTTCCCGTAAGCCTCCCACCCGGCGGCGCGCAGGTGGCAGGCCGGGCAGGCACCGCAGCCGTATCCCCATTCCCATAGATGCTCCCGCGTCCCCCGGTAACAGGAATGGGTCTTGACGCGGATCAGTTCCACCAGCGCCGCGCCGCCCAAGGATTCGGCAAGGCGCCACGTGGCCGCCTTGGTGAGCCACATGAGCGGGGCCTGGACGACGAACTGCCGCGCCATCCCAAGATTGAGAGCCACCTGCAACGCCTTCAAGGTATCATCGCGGCAGTCGGGATAGCCCGAATAGTCGGTCTCGCACATGCCCCCCACCAGATGCCGCAGGTTCCGGCGCCAGGCGATGGCGGCGGCATAGGTGAAGAACAAAAGGTTGCGCCCCGGCACGAAGGTGGAGGGCAGGTCCCCCTCCGTGACGGTGATGGCCGATTCCCGGGTCAGGGCCGTTTCGCTGATCTGCCCCAGGGAAGAAAGATCAAGCAGATGATCGGCGCCCAGCCTGCCCCTGCCGGCGGGCACCAGGGCCGGCAGGAGATCACGCACGGCCCGCCGGCAATCCAGTTCGACGGCGTGGCGCTGGCCATAGGCAAAACCGATGGTCTCAACGGGGGAGAAACGGGTCAAGGCCCAGGCAAGACAGGTGGCCGAATCCTGCCCACCCGAAAACAGCACCAGCGCGCCTTCCTTGCCGTTCATCTGTTCTCTCAGCCACTGATGATGGTGTGAATACGCCCGCTGCCGCCGCAATGGCGACATTCCGTGCCATCGCGGTGCCTGCCTTCGCCGCTGCACCGGTAACACAGGTTTTCGCCCGAAAACGGCGTGCCCGGCGGCACTTCATCTCCGGGATTCATGGGGGAAGGGGTATCCTGTTGCATGGTGTCCGTGTCCCTTGAATGCGATGCCGTTGCCAATAGTACGGAACCTTTCCCCCGCCTGGAAGCTGGAATCATGGAAGGGGGTCGTGAGAAATAGTTCCGTTTCCATAATATTTAACATGGCGATACCATTATTGACAGATATGGATAGAATGTTATCGTTCTTCCCTTGATAAAGTCCCGATTCACTACAATATGAGTCATCAATACTGACATTTATGCTTTTCTCCCTCGCCAGGGATGGAAAAATCGTCTACACTTTTGCCTTTCGTGGACTGTGCAAGCGGGAAGAAGAGGAGAACAACCATGGCCGGCAAACTGCTGCACTTCGTGCATCTCCCCCAGCAGATGCCGGACAAGCGGCCGGCCGTGGCGCGCCGAACCGATTTTGACGAAATTTACACGGGCTTTTCCGTCGAACGGGCGGCATCGCAAGCCTCGCGCTGTGAACAGTGCGGCATTCCTTTCTGCCAAATCGGCTGTCCGCTTGGCAACAACATCCCCGACTGGCTGATGCTGATCGCCGGGGGGAGACGGGAGGAAGCCTATGCCCTGGCCGCCGCCACCAACGATTTTCCCGAAATCACGGGCCGGATCTGCCCCCAGGACCGCCTGTGCGAAGGCGCGTGCGTGCTGGAGCAGGCCCATCACGAAGCGGTGACCATTGGTGCGGTGGAACGCTTCATCACCGATACCGCCTTTGCCGAGGGCTGGGTGCGGCCGGAGCGGCCCGCATCGGAGCGGCCCACGTCGGTCGGCATCATCGGCGCCGGCCCGGCGGGTTTGGCCGCCGCCGGACGCCTGCGCGCCCGTGGCTATGCCGTCGAGGTCTATGACCGCCACGACCGCATGGGGGGGCTTTTGATCTATGGCATTCCCTCCTTCAAGCTGGAAAAGACGATCGTGTCGCGGCGGGTGGAACTTTTGCAGGCGGCGGGGGTGCGTTTTCATGCCGGGTGCGCGGTCGGGCACGATGTTTCCCTGGCCGAGTTGCGGTGCAGGCATGGGGCGGTCCTGATCGCAACCGGCGTCCATCAGGCCCGTCCGTTGGAGATTCCGGGATCTCGCCTGACGGGCGTATGGCCGGCACTGGCCTATCTTGTCGCGTCCACCCGCAAAGGTCTGGGGGATGCCGTACCCGCCTTCGACGATGGATCCTTGAATGCACACGGCAAACGGGTTGTGGTCATCGGCGGTGGGGATACGTCCGTGGACTGCGTGCGCACCGCCCTACGCCAGGGCGCCGTATCGGTGAAGTGCCTGTATCGGCGCGATCGCGGCAACATGCCTGGCTCGCAACGGGAGGTCGCCAATGCCATCGAGGAGGGGGCGGAATTTGTCTGGCTCGCGGCGCCGGAAGTCATTTTGAGCGGAGAGGACGGGCAAAAGGTTGCGGGCGTGCGGGCGGCGCGCATGGAACTGGGGGGGAGCGATGCCTCCGGCCGCCAGGAGTCACGCCCTGTTGAGGGGTCCTCCTTCACCGAACCGGCGGATCTTGTCCTGACCGCCCTGGGGTTCGAGCCGGAGGATCTGCCGGTGGCGTTCGGCGAAGCCGGTCTTGGCGTCACGGCCCGCGGCACGCTGCGGGTTGATCCCCGCACGGGCATGACCACGCTCGAAGGGGTGTTTGCCGCGGGCGATATCGTGCGCGGCGCCTCCCTCGTGGTGTGGGCCATCCGCGATGGCCGCGAGGCCGCCGCCGCCATCCATGGCTATCTGGAAGTCCAGGAAGCTGGACGAGGAAAGGGAAACGGCCATGACGATCGCCCCTGAAGAAACCGTTTCTCCGGCCTATGAGGTCGATTTCCATGCCTGGCTGATGGCCCAGGTCAAACTGTTGCGGGAAGGGCGTCTGGCCCAGGCCGATGGGAACAACATCGCGGAGGAACTGGAATCCTTGGGCAACAGTGACCGTCGCACCCTTAAAAGTCATGTGCGCACCGTCTTGATGCATCTGCTCAAGTGGAACTTCCAACCACGGCGACGGACGCGAAGCTGGGCCATGACGATTCGCAATGGACGCCGGAAAATGGCGGATGTCCTTGCCGACAGTCCCAGCCTGAAGCCATGGCTCGCGGAAGTCCTGGCCGCCGAATATACCCGCGCGCGCAAGGATGCAACGATCGAAACAGGCCTTGCGCCGGACACATTCCCGGTCCCCTGTCCGTTCACGCTCGACCAGGTGCTGGATGAGGATTTTCTTGACCTGTACGGAACAGGGGAGGAAGAGCGCCATGACACCCCGCGTTGTTGCGGGAGGGGCGTCTGGCCCCCCTTGATGTCGGCCGTATCGCACAGGAACTGAAAGCCTTGGGGAACAGTGACCGTCGCGCCATCGAAAGTCATGTGCTCAATGTCTTAATGCATCTGCTCAAGTGGAACTTCCAACCACGGCGACGGACGCGAAGCTGGGAAATGACGATCGACAACGGTCGAGAGAAAATCTTGCGTATTCTCGCGGACAGTCCCAGTTTGAAACCAAGGATCGTGGAGAGCCTCTCCAGCGCGTACACGACCGCCCGCAGAAAGGCCGCGGCGCAAACCCATCTGCCCGTCGGCACATTCCCGGTCCCCTGTCCGTTCACGCTCGACCAGGTGCTGGATGAGGATTTTCTTGACCTGTACGGAACAGGGGAGGAAGAGCGCCATGACACCCCATGCCTGGCTGATGGCCCAGGTGGCGTTGTTGCGGGAGGGGCGTCTGGCCCACATCGATGCCGGGCATATCGCGGAAGAGCTGGAAGGCGTGGCGGGACGCAACAGGCGGGCGGTGCGCAGCTCTTTGTGCATCATGCTCAGACACCTGCTGAAGTGGCAATACCTGTCGCACGCGCGCAAGAAAACATGGGCGGCTTCCATCCGCAAGGCCATCCGCCGGATCGGAACACGGATCGAGCGCAATCCTAGTCTCGATCAAACCCTCGGGGAGGTTCTCGCGATCGAATACCAATGGGCCCGCCGGGCTGCCGCCCTCGAAACCGGGCTGGAGCCGGCCTCCTTTCCGCGGTCCTGCCCCATCGTGCTGGAGGACGGAAGGCGTTATCTGGATCAGCTTCGGGCGCCGGAAACACTGGCCTTGTTCGATTACGCACAGGAACCCGAGCCAAGAACAACACAAACGAAATGTGGGAAAGGGTTTGTCCTCTCCCACAGTCCATGAGGTTGAATCGTCATGACACCCTGGGAAAAGAACGCCGCATTCCTTGCCACCCATGGCCTGTACGATCCGGCCCAGGAACACGACTCCTGCGGCGTCGGGCTGGTGGCCGCCATCGATGGCATGGCGCGCCGGTCGGTGGTGGAGGCCGGGATCGAGGCGCTGAAGGTGCTCTATCACCGGGGCGCCGTCGATGCCGACGGCAAAACCGGGGACGGCGCGGGCCTGCATGTCGAAATTCCGCAAGCCTTCTTCAAGGATCACGTGCGCCGCACCGGTCATAATCCGCTGCCGGGGCAGCTGGCCGTGGGCATGGTGTTCCTGCCCAAGACCGACCTTGGCGCCCAGGAACGCTGCCGCTCCATCGTCGAAACCGAGATCCTGCGCTTTGGCTATACGATCTATGGCTGGCGGCAGGTGCCGGTGGACATTGCGGTCATCGGCGAGAAGGCGAACGAGACACGGCCTGAAATCGAACAGATCATGATCGCTAACGCCCTGGGCCGGGATGAAGACCAGTTCGAGAACGATCTTTACATCATCCGTCGCCGCATCGAGAAACAGGCGCTCGCCGAAAACATCGTCACTTTTTATATCTGCACCCTGTCGTGCCGCTCCATCATCTACAAGGGCATGTTCCTGGCCGAACAGCTGACCCGTTTTTATCCCGATCTTCTGGATCAACGATTCGAAAGCCGGTTTGCCCTGTATCATCAGCGCTATTCCACCAATACCTTCCCGACCTGGAAGCTTGCCCAGCCGTTCCGTATGCTCGCCCACAACGGCGAGATCAACACCCTGACCGGCAACGTCAACTGGATGAAGTCCCACGAGCCGCGGCTTGCCCACGAACGATTCGGCGATCTGATCAACGACATCAAACCGGTGATCCAGCCGGGGGGATCGGATTCGGCCATGCTCGACAACGTGTTCGAGTTGTTGTGCCGGACGGGACGGTCCGCCCCCATGGTCAAGGCCATGCTGGTGCCGGAATCCCTTGGCCAGAACACCACCATGCCGCCGGACCACCGTGCCCTGTTCCACTATCTCAATTGTGTCATGGAACCGTGGGACGGGCCGGCGGCCCTGTGCATCACCGATGGCCGGTGGGTGGTTGCGGGCATGGACCGCAACGGCCTGCGACCCATGCGCTACACCATCACCCGCGATGCCCTGCTGATCGTCGGGTCGGAGGCCGGCATGGTCCGCGTGGCAGAGGAAAACGTGGTTACACGGGGCCGGGTCGGGCCGGGGCAAATGATTTGCGTTGATCTTGCGGCGGGGCGTTTCCATGACGATGCCACCATCAAGGACCGGCTGGCGGCACGGCAACCGTTTGCCGCCTGGGTACAGCACATTACCCTTCTGGATCGTCTGATCCGCACCGACGCCGCCGAACCGATCGCCTTTGGTCCGGAAGAATTGCACCGTCGCCAGATGGCCTATGGGCTGTCGATGGAGGATATGGAACTGATCCTTCAGCCCATGGTCGAGGAAACGAAGGAGGCGATCGGCTCCATGGGCGATGATACGCCGCTTGCCGTGCTGTCAAGCCGCTACCGCGGCCTGCATCATTTCTTCCGCCAGATGTTCAGCCAAGTCACCAATCCGCCGATCGATTCCTTGCGCGAGGCGCGGGTGATGAGCCTTGTAACCCGGCTTGGCAATCTTGGCAATATCCTGGATGAAGATGAAAGCCAGTGCCGGTTGTTGCAGCTCGACAGCCCGGTTCTTTCCAACGCCGAGTTCGAGGCCATGCGGGCGTTCATGGGGACAGGGGCGGTGGAGATCAACTGCACGTTTCCCCTTGAGGATACCAGCGGCCATCCCTTGCGTGAGGCCATCAACCGCATCCAGCGCGAGGCGGAGGATGCGGTGCGCGGCGGCTGCACCCATGTCATTCTTTCCGACTACGCCATGGGGCCGGAGCGCGCCCCCATTCCCATGATCCTTGCCGCGGGCGGCGTGCATACGCACCTTGTGCGGCAGAGTCTGCGCACCTTCACCTCCCTCAACGTGCGGTCCGGGGAATGCCTGGATACCCATACCTTCGCGGTGCTGATCGGGGTGGGGGCCACCACGGTGAACGCCTATCTCGCGCAAGAAGCCATCGCCAAACGCCACGGGCGCGGCCTGTTCCCCGGTTTCACCCTGGAGGAGTGCGTGCGGCGTTACAAGAAAGCCGTTGACGAAGGCCTGCGCAAGATCATGTCGAAGATGGGCATTGCGGTCATCAGCAGCTATCGCGGCGGCTATAATTTCGAGGCCATTGGTCTATCGCGGTCGCTCGTGGCCGCGTTTTTCCCTGGCATGACCTCGCGCATCTCGGGGCTGGGCCTGTCCGGCATCCAGAAAAAGGTGGTCGAACAGCACGGGCGCGCCTTTGCCGCGGGCGAAGGGGTGGTGATGCTGCCGGTCGGCGGCTTCTATCGCCAGCGCCGTTCGGGGGAAGCCCATGCGTTCGATGGCACCCTGATCCACACCCTGCAACGTGCGGTTGCCACAGATAACTACCGGCTGTACAAGGTCTATGCCGATGGCCTTGCGGCCATGCCGCCCATGAACCTGCGCGATCTTTTGGATTTTCGGCCCCAGAGAGTTCCCGTGCCATTGGAAGATGTGGAATCCCTGACCGAAATTCGCAAGCGGTTCGTGACCCCGGGCATGTCGCTGGGCGCCCTGTCGCCGGAAGCGCACGAGACCCTCAACATCGCCATGAACCGCATCGGCGCCAAGTCCGATTCCGGCGAAGGAGGCGAGGACCCGGAACACTATCGCCCCCGTCCCAACGGCGACAACGCCAACTCGGCCATCAAGCAGGTGGCCTCCGGGCGGTTCGGGGTGACGGCGGAATACCTGAACAATTGCCGCGAAATCGAAATCAAGATCGCTCAAGGGGCCAAGCCCGGCGAAGGCGGTCAGTTGCCCGGCTTCAAGGTCACCCCCGAAATCGCCCGTCTGCGCCACGCAACGCCGGGCGTGATGCTGATTTCGCCGCCCCCCCACCACGACATTTATTCCATCGAGGATCTGGCCCAGCTCATCTATGACCTGAAGCAGATCAACCCCAGGGCACGGGTGGGGGTGAAGCTGGTGGCGCGCACCGGCATCGGCACCATCGCCGCCGGTGTCGCCAAGGCCAACGCCGACGTGATCCTGATCTCGGGCCATGTGGGGGGAACGGGAGCAAGCCCCCAGACATCCATCAAGTTCGCCGGCCTGCCGTGGGAGATGGGGCTGTCGGAGGTGCACCAGGTACTGACCTTGAACCGCCTGCGCCACCGGGTCAAGCTGCGCACCGACGGCGGCATCAAGACCGGGCGCGACGTGGTGATCGCCGCCATGCTGGGGGCGGAGGAATTTGGCATCGGCACAACCTCGCTCATTGCCATGGGGTGTATTATAGTACGGCAATGCCATTCCAACACCTGTCCGGTGGGGGTGTGCACCCAAGACAAAACCTTGCGCCAAAAGTTCTCCGGAACGCCTGAAAAGGTGGTTAATCTGTTCACATTCATCGCCGAGGACGTGCGGCAGATTCTGGCCGGGCTGGGCGCGCGTTCACTGGACGAGGTGGTGGGGCGCGCCGATCTTCTGGACCAGGTGAGCCGGGGGCCGGAGCATCTGGACGATCTGGACCTCAACCCCCTTCTTGCCCTGCCCGATGCCGGTGGCTTCCCAACCCGGTGCGGTTTGAAAGACGGCGCGCGCAACGAAGTGTCAGCAACCCTGGATGAACGCATGATCCAAGATGCCCGGCCTTTGCTGGAGGAAGGCGAGAAGATGCAACTGACCTATGACATCCGCAACACCCAGCGCGCCATCGGCACCAAGCTATCTCACATGATCACCCGCAAATACGGCATGAGCGGATTGCAGCCGGGCCACATCACCGTGCGGCTGCAAGGCACCGCCGGCCAGTCGTTGGGCGCGTTCGCCGTGCAAGGATTAAAGCTGGAAGTGTTCGGGGATGCCAACGATTATGTGGGCAAGGGGCTGTCGGGGGGCACCATTGTCATCCGCCCGCCGGTGGCAAGTACCCTGCCCAGCGAGGCCAACACCATCATCGGCAATACGGTGCTTTATGGCGCCACTGCCGGCAAGGTCTTTGCCGCCGGCCAAGCGGGAGAGCGGTTTGCCGTGCGCAACTCGGGCGCCCGCGTGGTGGTGGAGGGATGCGGCTCCAATGGGTGCGAGTACATGACGGGGGGCATCGCGGTGATCCTGGGGCCGGTCGGGGCCAATTTCGCCGCCGGCATGACCGGGGGAATGGCCTTCGTGTATGACAGCGACGGCGCCTTCCCGCACCGGGTCAATGGCGGCACCGTGCTGACTCAGCGTCTTTCCTCGCTCCATTGGGAGAGGGTGCTGCGGGATTTGATCGCCGAACATGCCCGGGAAACCCATTCCGCCCACGCGGCTCGTATTCTGATGAACTGGGGACGGGAGAAGGGGCGTTTCTGGCAAGTGGTTCCGCTTGAAATGGCGGACAGGCTCAGCCCTCCCTTGTCTGACCGTGCGCGAAAAGGAATCGAGGGGGGTGTGGGGGGAGGCTAAGCCTCCCCCGCGCGCCCCTCGATTCCTTTATCCTTTCAAGGCGCTGGCGACGAAGTCCCAGTTGACTAGATGGTCAAGAAACGCCTGAACAAAATCCGGACGGCGATTCTGGTAATCCAGATAATAGGCATGTTCCCATACGTCACAGCACATCAACGCTTTTTGTCCGTGCGCCATCGGCGTATCGGCGTTGGCCGTTTTGGTGATTTTCAAGGCGCCGTTCTCCACCACCAGCCACGCCCAGCCGCTGCCGAACTGGGTCACGGCGGCATTCTTGAAATCGTCCTTGAATTTCGTGAAAGATCCAAAGGCGCCGTTGATTCCATCCGCCAGCGCGCCCGTCGGTGTGCCACCGCCACCGGGCTTCATGCAGTTCCAGAAGAAACTGTGATTCCACACCTGGGCCGCGTTGTTGAAAAGACCGGCCTTGCCAGAGTCGGCGGCGGCGGCCTTGATGATTTCTTCCAGGGATTTGTCCGCCAGCGGCGTGTCCTTGACAAGGGCATTGGTGTTGGTGACATAGGCCGCATGGTGCTTGCCATGATGGAACGTGAACGTGCGGGCCGACATGTGCGGCTCAAGCGCGTCCGATGGATAGGGCAGGGGGGGCAGTTCGAATGCCATGATGGACCTCGTTGTGGTTGAGAATGGGGAACCTGCTGCGTGGGCAGACAAACCATACAGGCAGCCCCCCACCGCCGTGCCGGCCAGAAACCGCCGCCGGCTCAGCATGGTGTTTCGGTTGAGAAACGCCTCTGCCGGCTTCGTGAAAGCCATGACAAATTTCTCTCCCTTGATGATCGTTCTTTTACAAGTGACGCGGCATTTTTTTGCAACGATGTGAAATGACTCTAAAGTAGGCCATTCCCCTTTGTAAAGCCCTTTTCCAGTGAACCCCCAGAGCAAACAGCCCACGAGCATCAAGGGGACTTACACTCTTTGGTATTATAAATGCTCGACAGCGTTGACCAATGCGTTAAGATAGTCCCCCCCGAACCGGCTCCCATCTCTATGATCATGAACATGCAAGAGGAACAACGAAGATCAACGGAGCCGTAGCAATCGTGCAAAATTTCCGCCATGGTCAGCAATTGTCGGTTACTCAGCACTTCCGGACGGGTAAAATCCCGCACGAAAATCGCATCCGCCCACAAAAGCTGGCTCAGGCCCGCGAGGGGATTGTTGTCAACGATCAACGGCTTGATGACCCGGCTGACGGTGGGATAGAAACGGTGCAATACAAAGCCGCGTTCCCGCAGGAAAATATCCATGTCCGAAAACAATGGCTGATCCACATACATGGGCAGGAATTCCACCTCTGTCTGGATGACCAGGGCATCCTTCAGCCGTTCCTCGGCATGGCGCAGCACCATCAGTTCGGCACCTGACCATCTATCAGTTTAGCGCAATGGGTTGTTGACGGCACGAATCTGCGTGTGATTCAAGGGGTCTAGCTTTGATGGAAGGGGGACTCAAATCGT
>WOUV01000110.1 GCA_009773045.1 Rhodospirillaceae bacterium
ACAATGGCAATGTCTGTCTTGATCGTTTCCATCTTCGAGAGTTCCCTCCCCCCAGGGTCGGCACATGGCGGGACTATAACAGAATCGCCGCCCGCCACGACCAAATTTGTGCGGTATCAGGTTGATTGGCCTGACCATAACTTGGCCTGACCATAACGGAGTGATGTCCCTTTGTCCACACAAGCTGTTGCTTCCGCGGAGCGTAGAGGCACGGAGCGGACACGGGCCGGCGCCCTGTCTGTCCCCGCCTTCACGGTATCGTAGTTTCCGTTTCGATCCAATTCAGGAAAGCGGGGTTGCCGGCGTTGATCGACATCGCCACAACGCAGGGGCACACGGAGCTGTGCTCCGCCCGCACCATGGCCACCACCCGTTCCACCAGCGCCGTGCGGGTTTTGAGGAGCAACGCCACCTCGCCCCCTTCCTCCAGTTTTCCCTGCCACCAGTAGACCGATGCGATGGGGCCAAGAATGTTGGCGCACGCGGCCGCCCGCGCCGCCACGACCGCCCGCCCGATTTTCATGGCCTCCTCGTGGGAGGAGGCCGTCACGTACACAAGGCAATGATCTGTCATGGGGGTGTCCTGATTGATGGGGGTCCCTCCGGCGGCCTCTCGCCCTGCCCAAGGGCCGTCATGAGTTCCCGCCGCAAGGTTTCCAGATCGGCGATGACCGCCCGCAACGCCGGTGCGCCGGCAGGCGCCATCGGTTGCCCCGTTTCAGGGTGCCCTGTTGCAAAGGGCAGGGCGTTTTCAGGCGTCTGCGCCGCACCGCCTGTTTCCATCATTTCCAGTGTTTCCAGCGGCACGGCCTCTTTTCCACTGGTTTCGTTGGGTTCGCGGTTGTCGCCGCTCCCCCTGTTTGCGCCATCGGGTTCGTGCACAAGGGCTTGTGCGCCGGCCTCTCCGGCCATGATGGCCCGTGCTCCGTGCTCGTGCAGCAACTTCTGCACGCCTTTTATGGTAAAACCATCCCGGTAGAGCAGATCGCGAATGCGTTTCAGCAAAGCCACGTCTTCAGGACGGTAATACCGCCGCCCCCCGGCCCGTTTTAAAGGCCGCACCTGGGAAAATCTGGTTTCCCAAAAGCGCAACACATGCTGGGGAACATCGAGTTCCTCGACGACTTCGCTGATGGTGCGAAAGGCCGCTTCCGATTTGACCGGGCGTTGCTCCTGGTGTTCCGCGAAGGGGGGGGCATCGCTCATGGATGAACGGCCTCATCCCCGGAATCACCTTGCGTGAAAGCGGCATTGATGCGGCCCTTCAGAAGCTGCGAGGGGCGAAAAATCAGCACACGACGCGGCAGGATCGGCACCTCGTCCCCCGTTTTGGGGTTGCGACCGATGCGCCGGCCCTTTTTGCGGACCGAAAAGCTGCCAAACGCCGAAATCTTGACCGCTTCTCCCCGGGACAGGGCGGTTGAGATCTCATCGAGGACCATCTCCAAAAGATCGGACGACTCGTTACGGGACAGCCCGACTTCCTGATAGACGGCTTCGCTCAACTGCGAGCGGGTAATGGTTTTGGACATGGGCAGGATCCCTTTCCGGCAACCTCATCTCTCCCAAACCCTATCCTTTTTCCGGAAAACGGTCAATATCAAAGGGATATCAGCCAGACCCTGCGGATGAAAGAACGGCAGGCAGTTCCACGACGACCCGCTCCAGGGGCAGGCGGGGACCGTCGCCACGGTGCCAACGCCAAGGGTGCTGTCAAGTTCCAGCGTGCCGCCGTGCAACTCCACCAAGGCTTTGGTCAGCGGCAGACCAAGACCGGTTCCTTCGTACTTGCGGGCAAGCCGGCTGTCCAGTTGCGAGAACGGTTCCATGGCTTTGGTCAAGTCGTGCGATTCGATGCCGATTCCGGTATCGGTCACGGTCATGATGAAAGCGCCGGTGTTGTCATCTTCCTCCTCCACACGGGCGGCCACCACCACCTGGCCGTCGTCGTCGGTGAATTTGACCGCGTTGGACAACAGGTTGAGGAGAATCTGGCGCAACCGTCGTTCATCGGCGTGAATGCGCGGCAGACCGGGAGCGGTTTGCGCAACAAGGGCGATGGCTGCGTTGTCGGCCCGCTTGCGGACCATCTTCACGGCCCAATGGATCGCCGCAACGACATCGACCGCCCTTTCCTCCAGTTCGATTCGCCCGGCCTCGGCCTTGGACATGTCGAGGATGTCATTGATGAGATTATGCAAATGAGAGCCACTGTCATGAATATCCCGGATATAGCCCCGGTAATGCTCGTTCTCCAGGGGACCGAACAGTTCGGCCAGCATGGCCTCGGAAAAGCCTAAAATGGCGTTGAGGGGCGTGCGCAACTCGTGCGAAACGGCCGCGAGAAAAGCGGCCTTGGCCTGGTTGGCCCGTTCCGCCGCTTCCTTGGCCTCGCGCAATTCCAGTTCCGCCCGTTTGCGTTCGGTGATGTCGGTAAAGGTGGCGATGACCCCGCCGCCCGGCATGTCGTGACGGCGCACCTCGATCACCGTGCCATCGGCCAGCGTCCGCTCGTTCAGGGACTCATCCCTTTGGGCGTCGGTGCCGTAGACATCCTTGCCCTCTTCCGCATGAAAACACCCGCTGTGAATCATATGCCGGAGCAGATCTTCATAAGGCGTGCCGGGCCGCGCCAGAACATCGGGGATTGCAAACAACTGTCTCGTGCGATTGTTGTGGGTGATGACATAGCACTCGGCATCGAACACCGCAACTCCTTGCGGCATGTTGTGCAGAATGCCGTTGAGCTGGTTCGATTTTTCCTCGATCTCGCGTTCACGCATTTTCAATGGTGTAATGTCGGTCAGAATGCTGACCACTTGGCCGTCGCGCGTCACACGATCGCTTTGCAAAAGCCAGACACTGTTGTTGTAGGCGATTTCGATGCTTCTGGTGGCGTGGCGATGGTCCCACAGCCTTTGCCGGACCCACGATTCGACCGCGTCGGGTGCAACGTGCACACACCTCAGCCGGATCATTTCGCGCAACAGGGTCGCATAGGCTAGGCCCCGGCGAATATGAATGAACGGGTCGGCATAAAGACGGCGAAATCGGCTGTTGCAGACCACCAGGCGGTCCTGATCATCCCACAGAACGAACGCTTCCGAGATGCTTTCGATGGCTTCCTGGAACCGCAATTGAGACACTTCCGCCCGGGCGGATTCTTTTTCGACCGCCACCCGCTGTCCATGCAGAACCACGACCAGCAGCGTGACGCTCGTCACGACCGCCACCCCTTGTGCCACGACGAAACTCCACGGGGCAAGAACGGGGTTGGCATGCAACACCGGCGCCGCCAGGGCATGGACAGCGCCCAGAAGGAAAACAGTTGCCGCATGGCCGCCATGGTGTCTTTCGGCGTTCTCCATCAGGGCAAATGCCGCCCCCAGCAGCGGCACCGCCGCAAGCCCGAACAACGGCAATCCGTCCACCCCGATCAGGCCCCGCAGGAAACCGCTTGCCGCCGTCCAGCCAACGGCGGTGCCAAACGCCATCAACAGCCAGTCGCGCCCACCGTGCCCGCGCCTGGCAAAGGCCAGCGCTCCGGGCAAGACCAGCACCGCGCCGGCGGCATGAAGGGCCTCGGCCACCGCCACCGCCGGGGCTTCTCCCAACCAGTTCCGCAGCAGCAGGGCGAGAAGCCCCACCCCTTGCGCACCGAACCCCGCCGCCCACCAGCCAAGGGACTCCGCCGCCGCGGCCTGGGTGCGGGCATACAGCATGGACAGGGTCAGAACGGTTACGCCCATGACGGCGCCCAGCATGGCCGTTTGCAGGGAAATATCCATCCCCATCACCCCCCGTCATCACCCTGTGTGCCCTGCACCGGAAACATGGCCCGGAAATATGGCCCGGAAATATGGCAAAGACGTGTTCAAGAATCGTAGGATGCCAGGGCGTTGAAAGGAACGTCCAGCTTTGACCGGCCATTCAGGAACAACAATTCGATGATGCACGCCGCGGCCACGACATCGGCCCCGACGGTGCGCAGCAACTGAATGGCCGCCCGGGTGGTGCCGCCCGTTGCAAGCAGATCGTCGAGCACAACGACCCTTTGCCCCGGCTCGATCATGTTTTCCTGAATCTCGAGAACGTCAGAACCGTATTCAAGATCGTATTCGTGACGAACGGTGGCGCCGGGCAATTTGCCCTTTTTGCGGATCATCACAAAACCGCACCCGAGTTTCAGTGCAAGGGGTGCTGCCACCAGAAAGCCCCGGGATTCGATTCCAGCCAGAACATCCGGCCGGTGCGCCCCCACCATCTTGGCCAGCCGCCCCATGGTGACCTGCCAGGCATCGGGATGCGCAAGAAGGGTCGAGATATCGTAGAAATAAATTCCCGGTTTCGGGAAATCGGGGATTCCGCGAATGTGGTCCTTGATATTCATGGGATGAGAACCTGTCTTGAACATAACGATATTCTTTTCGGGTCAGGAGAATCTCCAACGCCCCCGGGCAGGGTAACCCTTTTGTCCATCGGTTGCAAAGATCACGAACGCGGCGTCTTTGAGCAATCACCGTGCACAGGCATTATTCCCGGTACGCTCCCGCCTGATATTCTGGAACAAGCTCCCGCAGGGTTTTCATCAACCGGGGAGAATCCCCCTCCCTGCACGCCGCAACGCAGTTTTCAAGCGCCGGTGCGATCGCCTCATACGCCATGACCGTCGGGGCCGCGGCCACCATGATGTCATCACACGCGGTCGGAACGGGGGACTCGGTTGCATAAAACAAATCCTCGAACAGCTTTTCCCCCTTGCGCACCCCCGTGTAAACAACCTGAACATCCTGCCGGCCCGCCAACCGGATCATCTGGCGGGCAAGATCGGCGATCCGCACTGGCTCGCCCATGTTCAAAACGAAAATGCGCCCCCGATAGGGATCGGCCCGGGTCTGTAGCGCGCACGCCTGCAACACAAGCTCGACCGCTTCGCGCACGGTCATGAAATAGCGGGTGATGTCGGGGTGAGTCACGGTCAGCGGCCCGCCGGCGGCCAGCTGCCTGCGGAACAAGGGCACAACCGATCCGGTTGAATCCAGTACGTTGCCGAAACGAACGGTGACGAATCGGGTCTCATCCGCCCCCCCCAGACCGTCCAGTGCCTGGCAATACAGTTCGGTCACCCGCTTGGTGACGCCCATGAGGCTGGTGGGTGTGACCGCCTTGTCGGTGGAGATTTGCACCATGAGATGCACGCCATGAACGCGGCAGGCGTCGGCGATCAGGCGGGTGCCATGGATATTGGTGAGAACGCCTTCAAAGGGGTTGTCCTCCACCATCGGCACGTGTTTCAGGGCAGCGGCATGAAAAACCAGTTCCGGACGCTCCTCGGCCAACACCTGGTTGACCCGCAGGGCATCCCGCACGTCACCGATTTTGGCCGTGCGCGGCACATCGGGATACTGTTCGGCCAAGGTTCGGTCGATCGTGTAAAGATTGAACTCGGAAGCCTCGAACAGCGCCAGCCGCGCCGGCCCGAACGCGGTGATCTGCCGCACCAGTTCAGAACCGATGGTGCCGCCCGCTCCGGTCACCAGCACCCGCCGCCCGGCGATCAGGGCTTTCATGGTGTCGCGGTCCAAAACCCGCTGCGGACGGCTCAGCAAATCCTCCACCTCGATGGGGCGGAGTTCAACCGTGTCCGTCAAACCGGCCTTGAGGTCGGTCAGCCGCGGCAGGCGGGCCAGCGTCAGACCCAATCCCTCGGCGGTGTCAAGCAACTGCCGGACCAGAGCGCCATCAAAGGTTTCACTCGTCAGAATCAGCTTCCGTGGCCGGTTCTCGGCGAGGGCATGCACGATCTCTGGGATGTTCGCCATGGTGCCCAGCACCGGCACGTCGTGGATGTTGCGCCCGACCCGTCCTGGATGCTCGGAAACGATGCCCACCACGCGGTATTCGCTATCGGATGTGCGGTGCAGGGCGCGCAGGAAAAGTTCGGCGTTGTCATCGGCCCCGATCAGCAGAACCGGAATGCGGCGGTGGACCGGGCCTTCGGGGGAGGGATGGAAACGGCGGTCCTTGAACCAGCGATAGAACAGTCGCGGTCCTCCCAAAAGCGCCATCAACACGAGCCAGTTGATGATCAGCGCCGAACGCGGCAGCGCATCCAGACGGGTCAGCAGGAACAAAAGCGGCAGAAAGATCAGAATCGCCAGGGTGACGGCCCGGGTTAGCGTGAAAAAATCGTTGATCGAGGCATAACGCCAGATGCCGCGGTACAGGCGGCTGTTCCAGAACACCACCCCGCAAACGATGGTGAACAACCCTCCCCCCTGCATCAGGCGGACGGGTTGAAACAAGAACTCCTCCCCCTGCCGCAGATACAAGGCGATGACGAAAGACAGCACAGCCATGACGAGATCATGAACGAACGCGATGTGACCACGATGGACTTTCCAGGGCGATTTCCAGGACGAACGGATCATGGGGACCTTAAGGGGTCTCGGCTGGCGTGACGGCCCGTGCACCATAAGGGGTTCTCACCCCCCATGCCACATCGAAACACCAGCCTTATTCATGGGGGAAAGGCTTTTCCACCTCCGGGGGAATGTGACAAATATGTCGCAGGTCCCTGACCATCTATCAGTTTAGCGCAATGGGTTGTTGACGGCAGGAATCTGCGTGTGATTCAAGGGGTCTAGCTTTGATGGAAGGGGGACTCAAATCG
>WOUV01000111.1 GCA_009773045.1 Rhodospirillaceae bacterium
TCCTGGTTCACGCGCGGCATCCAACGCATCGTCAAAATCATCCAGGCGTGCCTGTGCCGCTCCCCCGCCTCTGGAAGGCCATTCTAAACTGATGGATGGTCAGGCGTATCCCCCTTTGCGGGCCGGGCTGTTGGTGCTTAAATACGCCCAGCGGGAGTGCGATCCTGAAGCGATCTTGATCCAGGCCTTTACCGACGCCAAGGACCGGCCGCCCTCGTTTGCCATGCTGACGGTGTACGTGACCACCGTTTATTCAAACGTCAATGCCACCGTGCTGCGCCAAGCGATTCGCACGGTGAGACCGGAATGGGAGGACGCCATGCTGTCAATCGCCGCCAAGGAATGGATGGCAGAGGGAGAGGCCAAGGGCTGGGTCAAAGGCCGGGCGGAGGGAAAGGCGGAGATGCTGCTTCGGCAACTTCGCCGGCGGTTTGGGCCTTTGTCCCCTGAAATTGAAGACCGTGTGCGTATGGCCGGGAGTGTCCAACTTGATGAATGGATGGACTATCTAATGGAGGCCCACACACTGACCGACGTGTTTGGTCCGTCCGTGGCGCACTGAAGGCATAGTGCCTTTGATCCTTGATCGTCAGGGCTTCCCCTCGAACATCCGTGGCCCCCGTGGCTCTCGCAACCTTACGGCGCCTCGCCGCGCGCCCGCCATGAGCATCAGTCAAGACTGACGCTCATGAGTATAACGCCAATGGACACGAATCCCAGCGCGCGCACTGAGCGGTTTGATCGCTCAAGGTGTTGTGGCCCGACGTTTTTCTAACGCCTAAGGCGAAGCCATGATCTGTTGCGATCAAAGCGCGCCAGAATGGCTGTGACTGTGCGTGAAGCGAATCCCTAGGTCGGTTGTTCGCCCGCACGATCGGAAGCGATAGGGGTGGGTTTGCGGCGTTTGTTTTTGCGTTTGCCAATTTTCTTGCCCCCGGAAGGGACTTCAGGGACCACCGGAGCCGCGTCAGGCGGAGAATCGTATTCGGGAACGGTCTGCGGATTTTCCACGTGCTTTGCCAGAACGTTTCCGTCCGTTTCATCGTTGTCGGCGGCCATGGGCGACAGCCCAAGGGTTTGCAGCCACTGATGAATGCAAGCGGCCGCATCTTCCCAATTGGGTTCCAGCATCATGGCATGGCCCATGGGGAAGAACCGGGTTGTGGCCCCCAGTGTTTGGGCCGTTTCCTGCACCAACCGCCGGGGAAAAAGGGCATCTTGTTCCGCCCCGCAGACCAGAAACGGCATGGCCGCACAGGTGGTCAGGATGCGGTCCACCCGTGGCAAATCCAACCCCATCATATCCATGACGACCCGTGGTGATTCAGCCTGGCCGTGATTGAAGTACGGGCGGATCAGGGAATCTGGCGTACTGTCGGCGAACAGGGCACGCCGCATGGCGGCATAGGACCCCGCTGCCGGTCCCACGGCCTGAACCAACGACATATACCAGAACAAACCAGGATCACGCCAGGCCAGCAACAGGGAGGATTCCAGCACACCCTCCACCGGCACGGGCGCCATCAGCACCGCTGCCGGCACCCGTTGTTTTTGCAGGTACTTGAGAATAACGGTGGCCCCCATGGAGTGGCCGATCAGCACCGCCGCCCCCCCAAGCTGCTGGATGGTCTGTGTAAGATCGGCCTTGTAATCGGCAAGGCTGGCCCAGCGCAAGGCTGCGGCGCCACTGCTTTTTCCGTGTCCCCGCAGGCTCATGGCATGGGCGCTGTATCCATGACGGGCGAAGAAGGGCAGAAAATGCTCCTCCCACACCCAGGCACCGGCATTGGCCCCATGAATGAAGAGCAACGGCAGGGGAAAAATCTGCCGTTCCGGTTGATGGCTGATCAGTTCTAGTGTGACGGTCATGACGGCCTAGCTCTCCACCAAAAGTTGTAAACTGGAAAACAGCGCGGCACAAGCACCACCTGCTTCTTCATTTGCCTGCCCGTCCGGGAGCGTTTGCGGGCAAGGAATTTTCCAGTCACAGAAATCATTTGAGTTTGCTTTGAATTTGGCCGAGTGTTTTGAACGCCACTTGCATCGTCACAAACTGCTCCTTTTTCAGATCGCGGTCTTGCGTATGATTCCAGCCGATCTTGCCGCGCAAGACAAAACACTCATCCTCGTACAATGCGCTCACGTCTTCTGAAAGATGTCCGCCATTGTGGCTCAAGTCGTAATGGCCGGCAAGCAGCAGACTCCAATAACGGCTGATGGCAAACCCAATGTTTGCGGTCAATTCCTGGCGGTCCCTGAATTCGGTGTTGTTGCCCAGTGTTTGATTGATGAAGGTATAGCCAAGGCCAAGCCGAAAGGCTTTCGGACCGGCCTCAACAAGAAACTCGTTGCGACGGGCGGAAAAACTCTCTCTGTTGAGACGAAAGCTGTGCGACAGGGATAAATTGCCCGTGGAAACAAATTCCACCCGTCCCACCACATCGGAGAAATGCCCCTCAAGACCGCTCTCCGCTCCGAAATCGTCCTGAGGGTGAAAGCGGTAGCTCTGCCCGATCAACAAACCCACTTGGCCCATACCGGTGTAATACTGGCTGACCTTGAGACCATAATTGATCCGCGGTCCGCTTTCCACCCGGTCGAGTCCGACGAAACGATTGGTTTTGAACAGATTGGTTTCGTCAAATTCGAACTCACGGCTGTCGATATTGGGAATCTCCACCGGTGTTCCACCCAGGGGGGAGACGATGAACACTGCAATGGGTTCGATGACGGTATGATTCCCTTCTCCCCGCCGCACCAGCGGATAGCGCCATTCCACCGACGCTTCCGGAATCACCCGGCCGGTGGTGCCGCTGAAGGGGGGCCTCCCCCCCACCGGCACGTCATTGACCCAGTACCCATCTCCCCGCACACTGGCGTTGAAGATCAGAATATCTCCCCCCGGAGCCGTATAGGGAAGGGTCCAGCCCCCGGTCATGGAAAGGCGCCGGCTGTCGGAACCCTCGGCACGAGACAACGCCAGCAGGCTGGCATCCACGAAGGAATGGCCACCAAGCCAGCCAGGGTCGCCGACATGGCTGTATTCAATCCCTGGCAAGACAAGCGGCGCATGTCCTGGATCGCTGGTCGCACGCAGCCCCTGAAAGGTATAGGCGTAGGCCGTGCCATAGCTGCGCGGCCCGAATCGTTCAAACGTGGCATGGCTTGTGAGCCAAGCCTTTCTGCCAAAGCCATAGCGGCGCATGTACTCATTATCGGTTATCCGCTCGATGAGCACACGCGCGCGGGATGTGTCGCTGATTTCGTAAACCGTATCGCTGTCGATATAACCGCGGACAGTGTCGTGCTTGTCCCGTGTAACGCTAAACCCGTTCCGGGTGTTGCCGTTGGCCAGGGCGTGGCGATATTCGGTCATCAATGCCGGCCTGTCCCGGCTGCTGAACAGGGGTTCAAGAGTCACGTCGGCATGGGGAGACAGCTCCCAAAAGTACGGAATCCGCACCATGCCCCCCAGGCCGCGCGTGCCCCCCCAGGTCGGGGTCAAAAAACCGCTGCGGCGTTTGACGCGGGGGTTGGGATGGGAAAAGTAGGGAGTATAGGCTATGGGGATTCCCCACATCTCCAACCAGGCATCACGGTATTCGATTTCTTGGCGTTTCGTGTCGTGGGTCACCTGTAGCGCCTTGATCTGCCAAAGCGGAGCGGTAGGAGGCGCGTTTTCCGTGCAGGGCCGACAGGCGGTATAGACCGCCTTGTGGAGTTCCTCGCCCCGACTGGCATCATGGATTCCCGATACCGCCGCCAGTCTGGAACGGTCGGCAAGAAGAATCCGTATCTGCCGTGCCACGCCCTTTTTCAGGTCATCCGTCAGTTCGAAATAATCGGCGAACATGACCTGCCCTTCAGGATCCAACAGGCTCACATGGCCCGTTGCCACCACCAGATTCTGTTTCGTGTGGTAACTGACCGAATCGGCCTGTAGGATGTGGTCCTCAGCGGCGATCTCGACATGACCGCGGGCGGTGATGATCCCGACGTCCCGGTCGTGGGTCACGTCTTCGGCCGTAATCAGGATCGGGGAAGAAGAAGGAGAGAGCGGTTCCGCCGCCACCGCGCCCGGCACGACGGCAAGCCACGCCAGAAACGGGCCGATCTTGCCCGGGCCGTTCATCGGCGCCCTTCTCCCCTGCCCCTGCACACGCGCGGCGCCACACCCAGGACACAAAAGGCCCATCCCAAAGGCAACACGGCAAGGACATACAGAAATGCTACCACGCCAAGATGCCGGGTCGCAAGGTTGGCGATGCCCAAAGCGGCCACTTCGATCATGACCATGCTCCCGACGGCCGCGATCACCTGCCGTGTCTGACCGAGCCGATTGAAGGGCGCCGGCAACAAAAAAACAAGGGCCAGCGCAACGAAACCAAGATTGAACAGGGGCAGGCTCAGGCGTTGGTGCGCCTCGATACGGAAACGGCGCACATCCATCGCCGAAAGGCCCGCATCCTCTGAAACCGTCAGCAGTTCCCGCAAACCGCGTTCACGGGCATCCCGGAAACGCACGGGGTTGGCTTCGTGCAGCCGGCCAATGTCCAGTGAATAACTATCGAAATAAAGAATGGACAACTGGTCTTCCCCGCGTTTGACCTCTTGCTGATTGCCGTTGACCATCAGAACACGCGGGCCATTTTCGCCAAACACCAAGGCGCCCCGTTCCGCCATCAGGGTGATCGTGTGGGAAGCCTTTCGCTCGTCGTGAATCAGAAGGCCCAGCAATTCCCCTTCCGGCGAACGGGAACGGACATAAACCGTCAAGCCACGGGCCACCTCGGTAAACATGCCTTCCTGCAACAAGATGGCGGAGACATCGTTGCGCAGAGATCCCTGTCTTTCGCGAAACCGTTCAACCGATTTCGGCACTCCGTAGAGAGTCAGGGCAAAACAAACCAGTGTCGCCACCATTCCCAGAATGAACGCAGGTGTGCCAAGTTGAAGATAACTGGCGCCGGCGGCCTTGAGCACGATCATTTCACGATCCGACCCAAGTCGGGTATAAGTGAACACCGTCGCCACAAAAAATGCGATGGGAAGGACAATGACCATGACATTTGGCAGCAACAACACGATCAGATTGACGAAAACGGACAGCGGCAGGTTATTCTTTGCAATCAGCTCAATAAATCTCAAAGACTGGCTCAACCATACAACGCAGGCCAGTCCCATGGAGACAGTGACCGCCCCCACCCCCAGATAACGCAAAATGTAGCGTGTGATGATTCTCATGACGACAGAGATATACGCAAACGCCAGGGCATGACAAGGATCGGCTGGGTTTGGCTGGCGCATGCCGTTCTGACGCGAACCGCGTGCTGTCTTCTGAATCCGTTCCCTGTTCTCCAAAAACCGTCCAATGAACCGGGGTGACCTCAGGGGCGCTGCTTGGTTTCCACCTCCGCCAGCACGTCCACCAGCGTTGCCTGAACGTCGTTGCGGCGGGGGCGCCACAAATCGCGCGCGATCGCCTCCTCGAACCGCTCGGCCATCTCGCGCAAGGCATGTGGATTGGCCGTAGCCAGAAAGGCGCGTACCGTTTCATCGTTCAGATAGGCGTTGAACAGAAGATCGAAATGGTGGTCCTCGACACAGCGGGCGGAGGCCGCGAAGGCAAACAGATAATCCACCGTTGCCACCATCTCGAAGGCGCCCTTGTACCCGTGGCGCATGACGCCCGTGATCCATTTTGGATTGGCCGCCCGACCGCGCACGATGCGGGCGATTTCCTCGTTCAGCGTATGAATCCTTGGCGTTTCCGGGCGGCTGTGATCGGTGTGATACACCACGGGCTGGCGGCCCGAGACAACCCGCACCGCGGCGGTCAGGCCCCCTTCGAACTGATAGTAATCATCGGAATCCAAAAGATCGTGCTCGCGGTTGTCTTGATTGTGCACCACCGTATCTACGCCCCGCAGGCGGTCCCTGAACACGTCGGGCGCCGCCCTGCCTTCCGCTTCCGCGCCATAGGCATATCCCCCCCAGGCGACATAGGCCCTGGCAAGATCGTCCTCCGTTTCCCAGCCCTTTTCATCGATCAGTGCCTGCAAGCCGGCGCCATAGGCGCCGGGAGGCGCGCCGAACACCCGATAGGCCGCCTGCCGCCGGGCCGCCTCGGGCGCAAGGCCCTCCGTGGTGAAACGGTGGGTGTCTTCCCGCACCCGCGCCGCCAGGGGGTTGAGGTCTTCGGGTTCTTCCAGCCCCGCCACCGCCCGGGCCGCCGCATCGAACAGGGCGATCAGGGAGGGAAAGGCATCACGGAAAAAGCCCGAAACCCGCAACGTCACATCCACCCGGGGCCGATCCAGGATGGTGAGCGGCAGAATTTCGAACCCCGTCACCCGGCGCGAGGCCGGCTCCCACGTGGGGCGCACCCCCATCAGGGCCAGACCTTGCGCGATGTCATCGCCCCCGGTCCGCATGTTCGCGGTGCCCCAGGCCGTCAGCGCCACCGCCCGGGGCCAGGCGCCATGGTCCTGCACGTGGCGCTCCAAAAGCAGGGTGGCCGACTTCCAGCCGAGCGTCCAGGCCGCCGGCGTTGGCACGGTGCGGGTGTCAACCGAATGGAAGTTGCGTCCCGTTGGCAACACATCGGGTCGCCCGCGGGTGGGCGCGCCCGAAGGTCCGGGCGGCACGAA
>WOUV01000112.1 GCA_009773045.1 Rhodospirillaceae bacterium
CGAAATGGCGCTGGCCTCTGACATCGGGGTCATGGTCACGACCGATCCATCCCAGGCCTATGCCGAGCCTTTGCACGCCTGGCTGTTTGGCGAGGACCAGGGGCGGTATCTCATCGCCGTTCCTGAAGGGGGGGTTGACCCTATCCTGCGCGCGGCCGCCGGGACAGGTGTGCCGGTGCGCCGGATCGGCACCACGGGCGGTGCCGTGATCACGGTCAACGGCCAGGGGGCCGTTTCGGTGGCCGAATTGAAGGCCCTGCATGAAAACTGGCTGCCGGTGTATATGGCCTGAAGAAAACAGAAATCCTGGCCCCAATACCGTTGAGAGATGTTCAAGAGGCATGGGTTTTGCTTGTTTTCCGTTTCTGGTCGCCATTGGGCCGCATCGGAATGGAAGGATCGCATGACGTTCAGAATTAAAACCCTCGGTTCTTTTCCCTCCATCGCCCTGTTTGTCATCGCCCTTGCCATGGCCGCAATCGCGGCCACCGTCATCGACAGTGTTGCAACGACCCGGAGATCCTGGAATCTTTTCAAGCTATGGCGGCATGATCCACAACTTCAAGAACGCCGTGTTGCGCCAGGATGAACTCCATATCACGGTCCTTGAGCAGAATATCGTCGATGTGCGGAGGAGCATCGAATCCATCCGCGCCACAGGGGTGAACAGGACGGAAGAATCCGCTTTGCAAGACATCGCCGCGGTCATCGAGACCTATGCCGAACATCTGACCATCGCCCGTGCGATGATGGCCCGGGGTGAGAACGCGCATGCCATCGACGCGGCGGTCAAGGTTGATGACACGCCGGCCTTGCGGGGTTTTGCCGTTATCAACGCCGAGATCACGGCGGCCGTCGGCGCCGGTAACAGAATAGTTGCCGCGGCCATGAACCGGATGCTCGTTATGAGCGGAATGGCCGTGGGAATCGTTATCGTGTTGTTCACCCTGGCATCGGTGAACCTGTGGTGGATAAATAGACGACTAATCCGTCCCATGATGGCGATCGTTGCGGCGATACAACTACTGGCCGAGGGCAACATGGCCGATGCTCTCCCGTCACGGAACCAATCCGACGAGATCGGTGCCATGGCCGATGCTCTGGGGGTTTTCCGGGACAACGCCATCGAAAAGGCCCGCCTGCATGATCTTGCCACAACCGATACCCTGACCGGCATTCGCAATCGTCTGAAGTTCATCCAAACTCTTGAGGCCGAAATCCTGCGGCACCAGCGCTATGGCAGTCCGTTGTCGCTGGTGATGATGGACATCGACCACTTCAAGCGCATCAACGATACGTTCGGCCATGCCGCGGGGGATGCTACGCTGAAACAGGTGACCGCCATAGTGGTGCAAAGAATCCGGGTGACGGATACCTTCGCGCGGTGGGGGGGCGAGGAGTTCATCCTGCTGCTGCCCGGGGAAGACGCCAGGGCGGCTGGCAGGGTGGCCGAAACGTTGCGCATGGCCATCGCCGACCAGGATTTCAGCGTGGCCGGTCGTGTCACGGCCAGTTTCGGCGTGGCGGAATTTCGTGCCGGCGACGACGAAGCCGGTTTGTGCCAGCGGGCCGACGAGGCCCTCTATCAGGCCAAGCGCCAGGGGCGCAATCAGGTGCAGGGAACCGATGGTGCTCCCGCATCGTCTTTGGACCGGTCGGCGTGACCCCATGCGGCCGGTCACTTTTCAACCGGGTGGCAGAAAAGCGACCGGAACGGAATGGAAACGGATCAACGGGATCGACATCAACGGGATCTTGGCCCCACAGGCGCTTCCTCTTGTGAGGCGCTGGCCTGTCATGGGCTGGCCTTCTGTCTGGGCTGGCCTGATCCGCGCCTGTGGCGGAACGTGGCGGGGACATGACAAAAGGCGTGGGGGGATCCCACGCGGGGCGGTGGGTGTTACCCTGGAACCGTCGAGGAGGGAGCGCCCATGAGGCTTGGCCCCCGCGTGAAGGCGTGAACCGTGATGGCATCTGATTCTTGCGAAACGCCCCCCTGGCTTCAAGCCCTCAACCCCGAGCAGCGGCGGGCGGTGGAGGCCACCGAAGGGCCGGTTCTGGTGCTGTCCGGGGCCGGCACCGGCAAAACGCGCGTGCTGACAACCCGGCTCGCCCATATCATCGCCAGCGGCCTAGCCGCTCCGTGGCAGGTTCTGGCCGTCACCTTCACCAACCGCGCCGCGCGCGAGATGAAGGATCGTCTGACGGCCATGATCGGACCCGCTACCGAACAGATCTGGCTTGGCACCTTTCACGCGGTCGCCTTGCGCATGCTCCGCCGTCAGCCCGACTGTGTCGCCTTGCGGCCCAATTTCACGGTTCTCGACGCCGACGACCAGCTCCGTCTACTGAAACAGATCGTTCAGGACGATGGTCTCGATCCCAAACGCCATTCGGTGCAGGGTCTGATGGCGATGGTGCAGCGCTGGAAGGATCGCGGCCTGACCCCCGATCAGGTGACGCCCGAACCAGCGGAACCGTTGCCGGCAGCGCGCCTGATCACTCTTTACCGGCGGTATCAGGAACGCCTGCTGGCGCTCAATGCCGTTGATTTCGGCGATTTGCTGCTGCACGCGCTGACACTGTTCAAAACCCACCCCGATGTGTTGACCGACCACCAGAACCGTTTCCGGTATATTCTGGTCGATGAGTATCAGGACAGCAACGTGGCGCAGTATTTGTGGCTGCGGCTGCTGGCCCGTCCGCGGTACAACATCTGCTGTGTCGGCGATGACGACCAGGCGATCTATTCCTGGCGCGGGGCCGAAGTGGATAACATCCTGCGGTTCGAGAAGGATTTTCCCAACGCGCGGGTGATTCGTTTGGAGCGGAACTACCGCTCGCGTCCCCACATCCTCAAGGCCGCATCCGGTTTGATCGAACACAACAAAAACCGCTTGGGCAAGGCATTGTTCTCGGGGGTCTCCGCGGGCGAGGAAACCCCATGGGAAGAGTCACGGGAAAAAAAGGTGCTTGTGCGCGGCGTGTGGAACGACCTGAGGGAAGCGGAAGTGGTTGTGGAGGAAATCGACAGTGACCACCTCCGAGGCAGATCCTTCAACCAGATGGCCATCCTGGTGCGGGCCAGTTTCCAAACCCGGATGTTCGAGGAACGGTTGATCGTCCTGGCAATACCCTATCGTATCATTGGGGGCGTGCGTTTTTATGAACGACAGGAAATCCGCGATGCCATTGCGTATCTGCGGGTGATCGTCCAGCCCGACGACGATCTTGCCTTCGAACGCATTCTGAACGTGCCCAAGCGGGGGCTGGGACCTGCTACCGTGCGGGCGCTGCATGTATTGGCCCGGGCGGAAGGGGGATCGTTGCAGGCGGCGGCGGAACGGCTTCTGACGACTCCCAAAACGGCCCGCGCCAGCCTGCGGACGCTGATGGAGTCCCTTGCCGCCTGGCGAATCGCGGCAACGATTTTGCCCCCTGCCGGGCTTGTGGCGCGGGTGCTGGAGGAATCGGGCTATACCGCCATGTTGTGGCACGCCGAGCACACGCCCGATGCGCCCACACGGCTCGAAAACCTGAAGGAACTGGTGCGGGCGGTCGGCGGGTTCGAGGATCTGGTCGAATTTCTGGAACACGTCAGTCTGGTGATGGAAATCGATCCGGGGGCGGAGGACGACCGCGTGACCCTGATGACCCTGCACGCCGCCAAGGGGCTTGAGTTCGATGCCGTGTTCCTGCCCGGCTGGGAGGAGGGACTGTTTCCCCACCAACGCGCCCTGGATGGAGGCGGAGCGAAGGCGCTGGAGGAGGAGCGGCGGCTGGCCTATGTGGGCCTGACCCGGGCGCGGCACAAGGTCATGATCAGTTTTGCCGCGAATCGCCGTGTCTACAACCAGATTCTCTCCGCCATCCCGTCGCGCTTTTTGGACGAAATCCCCCCTGACGCCGTGGAACGGCACAGCGATTCGGGCGTTTATGCCGGCCCCAGACGCCCCAGACGCATCGGGACCTGAAGAGCGTCACAGCCTCATGGGCAGAGAGACCCAGTGTTCCGGCGTTTTGCCCTCGCTCTTGTGCGATAAAGGAATATTTCCTTTACCTGCAACGCTCCTCTGCTTTCACACGGCCTGCGTTTCGTGCTATTCTCCCCTTCCATGCACGGGAGGTCCGGGCGTCGGCGGACGTCTTTCCATGTGGCATGTGTCCATTGATGGCAGAGAAAATATGTGCAGCTACAGTGAGAAAATCAGAGAAATAAAAAGAACATTGGCCAGTAGTGATGATTTCAACGTTGCCTTCAAGACATTTTTTGATTTTCTTGATGACAATCCGGATTTCATGAGTCGCGGAAAGAAGTACAAGGACAGGATTCTGAAAGTTCTTCTGGAAACCGTCGGACACAGCGTTTTCAATGAAAAGGTCAGCGTCACGAAACTGCGCCTGATCCTGATGGAAGGCGAACAATTCATCCACGGGGCCTGTCTGATCAACGGACGTCCCGCGGCGGTGATGTTCTGTCCCGATATCGAAATGGGGCTGGTCGCCATCGCCAAGTCGCCTTTCTCCGACGAAATGCATTACGCCCGCATTACCGCTACGGTTGTCACGGGGAAGGATGCCGCTTCTTTGAGTCATCCGCTCCACCGGACACGACAGTAACGCCCTTACGGAGCCTGCCATGGGAACCGCACTTTTGGCGCGCTCCCCCAAGGAGCGAAAAGGGGGTTCAACCGCGACGACGGCGAGGAGGCAAATTCTTGCGCGTCTGGCGCAACCATTCATCGGGGTCATCGCCGGCCCCTTCCGTTCCGGGAGCGAGTGTCCTGGAGGAAAAGCGCGGGCTGGCCACGAAAAATCTGAAGGCAATGCCAAGCGCCAGAGGAGGGCCGAACACGATCACAAACGGCACCATCATGTTCAAAAGCGTCGTGTGTTTCCCTTCAAGAACGATTTCCTCCTTGCAGTCGTAACGTTCCTTGAAACTTCCCGTGCAGTCTGTCATCTGCTGTTTCACCGTTTCCGATCGGTGAGTCAGCAGCCGATCTTCGGACATGTTGCCAAACTGGCTCCATCCCACTCCTGCCATCCAGCCGAAACACAGGACAAGAACGGCCCCGATCATAATACGATGGCTGGACTTTTTCATGGCCTTTCTCCTTGATCTGTCACCTGCCGACATGGTAACCGCACCGGGAGATCTTGTTAACGGGAATGTCACGAATCCGCACGGCAGGGGCGTCTTCCCTTCTCCACGGTGTGCATTCCGGCACCAAAAGCTCACGGGTGTTCATATTTTACTTGATCCGCCGGGCAAAGTGATCCACCAAACAAAATTTGTGCTTTTTGTGCTTTGAACAAGAACGTTGGGACAAAAACCGTCATGCGTTACACCGTGGTGCCCGTCACGCCTTTTCAGCAGAATTGCACCGTGCTGTGGTGCGCCGATACGGGCCGAGGGGTGGTGGTCGATCCGGGTGGCGAGATCGAGCGGATCGACGCCGCGATCACCGCGTGTGGAGTCACGGTGGAGCGCATCTTGCTGACCCATGGCCATATCGACCATGCCGGGGGGGCAGGCGAGTTGGCCGCACGTCTTGGCGTGCCGATCGAAGGTCCGCACCAGGCCGATGAATACTGGATCCGGCAGATGGCGGAGCAGGGACGCTATTTCGGGGTGCGTCCGCCCCGTCCCTTCACCCCGCACCGCTGGCTGGAGGCCGGGGATACCATTTGCTTTGGGACCGTGAGCCTCGATGTTTTGCACTGTCCGGGCCATACGCCGGGGCATGTCGTTTTTTGCGACCGCACGGCCAGATTGGCACAAGTGGGGGACGTTCTGTTTGCCGGTTCCATCGGTCGCACCGATTTCCCGGGCGGGGATTACGAAACCTTGATCCGCTCCATCACGGAAACCCTGTTGCCGCTTGGGGACGATATCACCTTCATCTCCGGCCATGGGCCACTTTCCACCTTCGGCGATGAACGACGGAACAATCCTTTCTTGGTTGAATGAGGAGCGGGTGATGTTTGGCCGTGCCAGGATTTTTCTGTGCCTTCTTTTCTTTTTTTTCTGCCTTGCGGTGGGGATGACCGGTTCGGGGGGAGCGGCCGATCGGGAACGTTCTCTCCTCAAAGCCCTGACCCCCGACGAGCAGGACGATCTGCAAGCCGGTCGTGGCATGGGATTGGCCAAAGCCGCAGAACTCAACGGTTCTCCAGGCCCGGCCCACGTCCTTGACCGGGCTGAGGCATTAAATCTGAGCGAGGCGCAAAAAGCCGCCCTGACCGGAATCAAACACGCCATGACGACAGAGGCCTCGGCAACAGGGCGCCAGATCCTTGAACGGGAACAGGCCCTTGAGCATTTGTTTGCCAGCGGTGTCGCCCAGGCGTCAACGGTGACGGCCCTTGCCGTCGAGAGTGGGGTTTTGCGGGGTCGATTGCGCGCCATCCACTTGGCGGCCCATCTGGAAACAAAGGCGATTCTGTCTCCTGAACAGATCAAAAGATACGAGGTCTTGCGCGGGGCCGCGGCTTCTTCCGCAGGGTCTTCCGTCACGGAAGCGCCCGGGCACGCGGGTCATTGAGAGAGGAAAGGAGCGGCCGACAAAACGTTGGCCGGTGAATCATGAACGTACCGCCGCCGAAGGCCGAGGAACACATGATCCTCATCACCCGGCCCGGGATCGAACCGGCCGTTACGCTCAATGTCGATCTTAATCAACGGTGTTTTCTGTTCCCGGATGGCAAGGTTTTGACTCAGTTGCGGCTTTCCGCGGCGCGGGGGGGCGGTTTGACCATCGAGGCCCTCTTTCTTTTCAACCAGACCCGGGTCATGCCGTGGGTGGCCCAGCTTCCCTTGAACGATGCGCGTGATTTCGCCCGACGTCTGACGGAGGCTGTCTATCGGGCGCAGACCATGCACGTGGTTTCAGAGACAACCCGCATCACAATCAATGTGATCACCAATGGCTATCTGATTCAATTTGGTGACCCGGACCGTTCGATCGATCTTTTTTTAAGCACGGGTGTGATCTGGCGCCTGTGTGGCGCCCTGTTGCGGGTTCTGGATCAAGT
>WOUV01000113.1 GCA_009773045.1 Rhodospirillaceae bacterium
CACGATTTGAGTCCCCCTTCCATCAAAGCCAGACCCCTTGAATCACACGCAGATTCGTGCCGTCAACAACCCATTGCGCTAAACTGATAGATGGTCAGGACAAAAGGCCCGGGAAAAGGTCGAATTCGAAATGGCCCGGGAGAAGCATCAGCAGCGTCGCCTGCTGGCGCCCGTGGCCGGTGTGATCACCGAACTGCGCGCCGCTGTGGGGCAACGGGCGGCAACAGGCGAGCCGGTGGCGCGTCTGGTTGACCCCGGGCGCTGTTTTCTGGTTGTCAACGTTGACGAAACATTCGCCCGCCGCCTTAAGGCAGGGGAAGCACTCAAGGTTGAGATCCAGGTGGGGGAGGGGTGGATCGAAAAGGATGGCCGGCTGGAAGTGGTTTCTCCGGTTGCCGATCCGGCCAGCCGTCTGGTCCGGGTCAAGGTGGCCTTCGACAACCTGGACGGTCGCATCTGGCCTGGCGTTGCCGGCCGGATTCATCTACCCGAGCCACCCCATGAATAGAAATCGAGGGGGCATGGGGGAGGCCGAGCCTTCCCCATATCTTGTTTCCTTGAAGAACAAAAAAACAAAACATGGGGGAGGCTCGGCCTCCCCGCGACGAGACGTCTGTCCGGGATGTGCCGGCCATCCTCGCCTTTGTCCGAAACCTGCGCCGGCACGCCGGCCCGGAACCGGCATTCTGGAGCGAGTTTGCCCGTGGCGCCGCGCTTTTGTGTCGTGCCGATGGTGCGTTGATTCTCGCGCGCACACCGGACGAAGGATGGGCAATCGTTTCCAGCCACGACGCGGCGGGCCTTTCGTCCGAGGCCCGCGCCCGCTTCACCGAAAACGTCCTTCGACTGGCCGACAGAACCGCCGATAACGGGTTTGCCTTCGATCGAGTCGATGGCGGCATGGGGGTGATCGCCTGCGCCCTGGACACCGGAGAGGAAACGACCCGCACACCCCTTCTTGTGGCCGTGGCCTTGTCCCGGCATACCCAGACCTAGCAGAATGAGTGCCTGGTGCGCCTGCACCTCATCGCCGACATCCCCGCCAACGGCACGGGGCGGGGAGGAGCGGAAGCCAAAAGTGTTTCCACACAGCTGACAGAGGTTCTCGATCTGCTGGTGGTCCTTCTGAGCAAGAAGACGTTCCTGTCCGCCTGCATCACCCTTTGCAACGAAGATGCCATCCGCGACCTTGAAGCGGTCATGGAAGAGTCCCTGGATCAGGATGAATCCATCGCCTGGCCCGAGGACCAGGGCGCCCCGGTGGTGACCGCCGCCCACGAGCGCTTCGCCCCGCCGGCACGGTGAGCCGTATCTTTTGTCACTGCCATTGCGGCAGGAGGAGATGCCGGTGGCCGTCGTCGTTTGCGAGCGGGCCGACCGGGCCTTTATCGAACAGGAAAACCGCCTGCTCCATCTGGCCATCCTCCAGGTCACGCCTTGGCTCGCGGGCTTGCGACGGCACGATCGCGGCTGGGGGGAGCGGCTGCGGGATGGGATGCACGACGCCGCGGCGGCCCTCATCGCGCCACGGCGGACAGCGACCAAGCTGGTGGCGGTGGCCGTGCTGGTGGGGCTGGCCGTCATGCTGTTGGGTCGGTGGGCGTATCGGATCGAGGCGACCGCCATTCTCAAGACCGACCACCTAGCCTATCTTCCCGCACCATTCGAAGGGTATATCGACCATGTGCGGGTCGAGATCGGCGATGCGGTGCACGAGGGAGACGCGCTGCTGACGCTCGATCCTGCCGATCTGTACCTGAAGGAATCCGAGGCGTTGGCGGATATTCTCCATTATGTCCGTGCCGCCGACAAGGCGCGTGCCCAGGGCGCGCTGGCCGATATGCGCATCGCCGAGGCGCAAGGGGAACAGGCACGGGCGCGGCTTGAACGGGTGCGCTATACCCTTGCCCATGCCGCGGTGCGCGCGCCCTTCGAGGGCATCGTCGTCGAGGGGGAGCGGACGGAGTTGCTGGGCGCCCCGGTGCGCAAGGGCGAAATCCTGTTCAAGGTGGCCCGCCTGGAGGAGGGATTGTATCTGGAACTGGAGGTGGACGAGCGTGATATCCATGAAATCGCCGTGGGTCATGCGGGCGATGTGGCTTTTCTCAGCCGTACCGACCTGCGCTTTCCCGTGCGCATCGAGCGGATCGATCCCATGGCCACGGTCAAACCCGAACGCGGCGCCGTGTTCGTTGTCCGGGCGGTCTTCACGGGCGCGCCGGCCTCCTGGTGGCGCCCCGGCATGAGCAGACTGGCCAAGATCGAGGCCGGACCCAGGCGCATTCCATGGATTCTGGGACACCGGACCCTGGATTTTCTGCGCCTGCGGTTCTGGTGGTAGAAGGAGGTAGAAGGAGGCCGCAGACCATGAAAACATTCAGTGAATCCTGGCATCGCGTGGCCAACCTCGTTCTTGCCTTGCGTCCCTCCGTCAGGGTGCACAAGCAACGATTCAGGGGCAAGGACTGGTACGTTCTCAGCGACCCGTTCAACAACCGGTTCTTTCGGGTTCGTCCCCCGGCTTACGCCTTTCTCGCCCGCCTCGCGCCGCCGCGCACGGTGGAGAGCGTCTGGCGGGAATGCCTTGATCTGTTCCAGGAGGACGCCCCAGGCCAGGAAGAGGTGATCCGGCTGCTGACCCAGGTGCATCTGTCCGATCTGTTGTACGTCACCAATGCGCCGGACAGTGACCGGATTTTCGAACGGGGCGTGACCCGTCGGTCCCGCGAGCGGCGCGCACGGCTTTTGGGCGTGCTGTTTCTGCGGATTCTGCTGTTCAACCCCGAACCGCTGCTGAAGAAACTGCTGCCGGTCATCGACCGTCTCACCGGACCGATGGGGATGATCGTGTGGCTGGCCGTCGTCGCGTTGGGCGCCAAGGCGGCCCTGGACAACGGGACCGCCCTGACCCATCCGACCGAGGGTGTCTTGTCGCCAGGCAATCTGCCGCTTCTCTATCTCGCCTTCGTTCTGGTGAAGGCGGTGCACGAAGCGGGTCACGCCGCCCTGTGCACGCATTTCGGCGGCGCCGTTCACACCGTGAGACTCATGATGATGGTCCTCACGCCCCTGCCGTATGTCGATGTCTCGTCCAGTTGGGCATTCCGCAGCCGGCGTGCCCGCATCCTGGTGGGCGCGGGCGGGATGCTGGCCGAGGCGTTTCTGGCGGGGCTTGCGGCACTGGCCTGGAGCAACACCGGCGAGGGCACCCTGCACGCCCTGGCCTACAACGTCATGGTCTCTGCGTCGGTTTCCACCGTGGTGTTCAATGTCAATCCGTTGTTGCGTTTCGATGGCTATTACATTCTTTCCGACCTTTTGGAAATTCCCAATCTTTATCAGCGCTCGCACCAGCAGGTGTATCATTTGGTGCGACGGCATGCCTTTGGCCTGCGGAACGCCGATTCCCCCGCCACCACCCTGGCCGAGGCGGGATGGCTTGCCGTGTATGGCGTGGGCAGCTTGGTCTACCGCGTGGTGGTTTTCATCGGGATCATTCTGTTCATCGCCGACGAGTTCCTGATTCTCGGGGCGGTGATGGCCGTGGCGGGGGGGCTGTCGTGGGGGATCAAGTCGCCGCTTAAACTGGTGTCGTACCTGGCGGGCAGCCCTGCCTTGGCCGGGCACCGGGGGCGGGCGGTTCTCGTGACAACGGCGGCCATTGCCTGCATGGGGACGATGGTGGCATGGGTTCCGTTTTCCTATGGCGTGCAGGCTTCGGGCATCATCGAAGCCACGGGGTTTTCCCAAGTGTTCACCGGCGCGCCCGGATACGTGGGGGAAATCGTCGCGCCCTCCGGCGTCCGGGTGCACGAGGGGGCGCTTCTGGTCGTGCTCCACAACCAGGATCTGGCCTTCGAAATCATCCTTGCCGAGGCGCAGGTCCGCGAGGCGCAGGCGGCCATCGACCGCGCTCGCAACGAGACCATCGCCGACCTGGAGCCGGCCAACCGGCGGCTGGAGGTATTGCGTCACCGGTTGACCGACCTGACACGACAATGGGAGGCCCTGCGGGTCACCGCCCGGCAGGATGGGCTTTGGGTTGCCCCTGGCCTGACCGAAAAGCGGGGCATCTGGGTTGAGCGTGGCAGTCCGCTCGGGAACCTGATCCCCACCAACGCCTATCGTTTCACGGCCGTCGTGACCCAGGAGGAAGCCGCCGACCTGTTCGAGAATGCGGCGCCAACGGGAACGGTGCGCCTGCGTGGTCAGTCGGAATGGGACATCCCGGCCGTTTCGGTGGCGCTCCTCCCGTTCGAACAGCACACGCTGCCCTCGGCCACTCTGGGATGGCAGGCGGGCGGACCCATCGCGACCGCTCCGCAGGACGGCGACGGACGGACGACCCTCGAGCCGTTCTTCCGGATCATCGCCCCGCTGCCCGCCGACGCCGCGGTTGCCATGCTGCATGGCCGGTCAGGCGTTTTGCGTCTGGCGCTGGCGCCACGGCCGCTGATATGGCAGCTCTCCCATGCGTTGGGTCAGGTGCTGCAAAAGAGATACCGGCTGTGAATCAGGTTGCCATCGAACTGCGCCAGGGCCGTTACCGCGATTCCGAACCGCTTCCGACGGGGCTGGACGGGCTGATGCAGAGTCTGGCCGGTGTGTTCCGGCGCCCGCGCATGTTAAAGCGTCACGCCGAGGCGATCCACCGGCAGGCCGAGGCGTTGCGTGGTCTTGGCGACGAGCGTTTGCGCCGTGACATCGAAGATCTGCGGGGTGTCTTCCGGCGATCGCCGAACCTTACGTTCCAACAGGTGGCGGCGGCGTTGGCCCTGATCGTCGAGGCGGCGGAGCGCACGCTGGGCAAGCGTCCCTATCCGGTGCAGATCATGGGCGCACTGGCCCTGCACCACAACGCCGTGGCCGAAATGGCCACCGGCGAGGGCAAGACCCTCACTGCCTGTCTGCCGGCCATCCTGGCGGCCTGGAAGGGACACGTCTGCCACGTGATGACCGCCAATGATTACCTCGTCACCCCGCGATGCCGCGGTGCTGGAACCGCTCTACCGGTTCTGTTCGGTCACGGTGGGGTCCGTGACGGCGGACATGACGGACCGACGTGCACGCAAGGCGGGCCATGCCCGCGATGTCGTCTATGCGACGGCCAAGGAGATTCTCGCCGATTTCCTGCGCGACCGGCTGGCGCTTGGGGAGGCCTGCGACCCCGGTCGCCGGCTGCTGCGGGGTCTTCTGGATTCCGGGCGTTATGGATATGAGGCGGTGGTGCTGCGTGGGATTCATACCGCCATCGTCGATGAGGTGGACAGCCTTTTGATCGACGAGGCCATGACCCCCCTGATCATCTCGGTTCCGGTCGAAAATACGATGCTCAAGGAAGGCGTCCTGGCCGGCCACGCCATCGCGGCGGCTTTGCATAAGGGTGAACATTATATCGTGGATGAGACTCTTCGCGCGATCCATCTGACCGAACGGGGACAGGCCGTCCTGGCCGAGACGGCCTTGTCCGTCTCCCCAAGGATGCCCAGCCTCTGGAAAAGCGGTGCCCGCCGCGAGGAATTGATCCGCCAAGCGCTGAGCGCCAGGGAACTGTTCCTGCGTGACCAACACTACGTTGTCCATGAGGGGCGTGTGGTCATCGTCGATGCCTTCACCGGACGCATGATGCCAGGGCGGTCGTGGAGTGCCGGCCTGCATCAGGCGATCGAGGCCAAGGAAGGCGTTGCCCTGACCGACCCGACCGCAATCCGCGCCCGCATGAGCTTTCAGCGCTTTTTCCGCCATTATCGCACGCTGGCGGGCATGACCGGCACCGCGCGGGGCATCGGCGGCGAGTTGTAGCGCTTTTACGGTCTGCCGGTGGTGCCTGTTCCCACCCACCGACCCTGCCGCCGCCTGATGGTCCCCGACCACCTGTTCGCCTCCCTGGAGGAGAAACAGGCGGCGGTGCTCCGTGCGGTCGCGCAACGGTACCGCACCGGCCAGCCTGTCCTGGTCGGCACCCGCAGCGTTGCGGCAAGCGAGACGCTGGCCGCGATGCTGGCGGCGCAGGGCATCTCTTGTAGCGTGCTGAACGCCTCGCGGCACGCAGAGGAAGCCGCAATCATCGCCGGCGCCGGGCAGTTGGGCGCCGTGACCATTGCGACCAACATGGCCGGACGGGGCACCGATATCATGCTCGGGGCCGGCGTGGCCGAACGGGGCGGGCTGCACGTCATCGCCACCGAACGGCACGAGGCCCGGCGCATCGACCTGCAACTGGCCGGTCGTAGCGCCCGCCAGGGGGACCCGAGTTCTTGCGAGACCTTTCTCAGTCTTGAAGACGCGCTCCTCCAGCGGTTTTTTGCTCCTGTCCCTGGCGCCGTGCCGGCGCGTCTTGGCCGCTGCAAGGCGGTGCATCCGTTGCTGCGATGGGTGTTCCGCGGGGTGCAACGCCGGGCCGAGCGTCACGCCTATGCCGCGCGGAAGGCGCTGCTTGAAGCCGACATCAAAAGGCAAGAGGCCCTTGCCTTTTCCGGCTCCGGCGCGGGCGGGGAAGCGGGCTGACACCCCGTTTCTTCGTGTCGGAATTGGCACCGCCAGGGCCACCAGACAAGGGAAAGAATGAACCCTGTCCCCCCGATCGCCCTGCGCCCAGATCCCATTGTTCTGGACGAACGGGCCGGTTTCGGCGAAAATCAGGGAGGAGTGTGGCCTTCCTCAGGGGTTTTCCCGTGAAATTCATCGACCCGCGCATCGATTTTGCCTTCAAGAAAATCTTCGGCAGCGAGGAGGCCAAGGATATCCTGATCAATTTCCTGGAAAGCCTTCTCGGCCTGGAGGGCGAGCGCCGCATCGCGGAACTGACTCTCCTCGATCCATTTCTGGCGCCCAGAATCCAGGACCTCAAGTCTTCGGTCCTGGATGTCAAATGCCGCGACCATCGGGGTGTTTCCCATATCGTCGAGATGCAAATCCAAAAAGCGGCGGACTTTCTGAAACGCATTCAGTACAACGCCGCCAAAACCTATGTCCACCAGATCGCGCGGGGCGACGAGTATCCCAAACTCAATCAGGTGATCGCCATCACTATTA
>WOUV01000241.1 GCA_009773045.1 Rhodospirillaceae bacterium
TCACCCGTGACGTTTACCCAGAACGTCCAACTGGTTGAGAACGCCTTTCGACGCTTCGGACACCTTGTGAATATGGGCGATGGCGCCATCCAGATCGCCCTTTTCATAACATCTGGTGGCCTGGATCCCTTGCGCATGGACTTCGGCATGGGGGGCGATGAGTGCCTTGTAGGCGGGGTGATCGCGAATCTCGGGATCGGTGACATTGTCGTACTATTTGCCCAACCGGCATTGATGATGGTCGGCCAGTTCATTGGCCTTCAGGGCAAGCCGTCCCACCAGTATCTGGGCCAGCCGCTTGCGCCAGATGACATGATCGGATTTGGCCACATGGACGGTGAAATCCTTGATTTCCAGTTTGGCAAGATCGGCAACCGCACCGGTGATGATCGTGTCGGCTTTGTCCATGGTATCGATGATGCCGGAAATGGTTTTAACATTTTCGCTCGACATGGCGGCGATGCCGCTGGAAATTTCGGCCGAGGCCTCCTTTTGCTGACCAAGAATGGCGGCGATGTCCCGTATCTTGTCGGTCACGGCGGCGACGCGTTCGGTCACCATGTGCATGGACTGACCGGTGGCGCTGATGACCTCCTGACCTTTATGGACGGCCTCCGCTCCCTCCTCCATCGAGCTGACGATGGCGGCCATTTCGCTACGCAGGTGGGTGATACGGCTGCGGATGTCTTCGGTGGCCTTGGCGGTTTGATTCGCGAGGTTTTTGACCTCCGTCGCCACCACGGCAAATCCCTTGCCCGCATCGCCGGCCCGGGCGGCCTCGATGGTGGCGTTGAGGGCAAGGAGGTTGGTCTGTTTGGCGATGGCCTCGATCTGTTGCACGATGTCGCCGATTCGGGCCGAGGCGTCCGCAAGGCCATCGACCTTGGCCGCAGCATCGGCCACGGCCCGGGCGATGCTTTCCATGGTGGTCACGGCCTGATCGGCCTTGACCTTGGCCTGGCCGGCGTGGTTTTGGGCTTCCGCGGCATCGTTGGTGGCGGATTCGGAACTGTGGGAGATGTCGCGCACGGAGGCCACCATTTCCTCGGCGGCGGCGGCGATGGTTTGGCTGCGGTGATCCACTTCGCGCACTTCGCGCATCATTTGGGCGCTGCCGGTGACGGCTTCACTGACCGCCATGGAAAGGCCCACGATCTCTTGCAGATGTCCCTGGTTGCATTTGTGCAGGAAATTGGCCACGGCCTTGATTTTCGGCCTTGCAGGAGCAAATCAAGACTTTGTTCAATGATCGCAGGTTCTTCTCCATTCCAGACCGGCGATGAGAGGCGCGACTTCCTTGTTCCCTAAACGGATAGCCATATCATACTCCCCCTGTTTTTCTGTAATAGGTTTCTTACATTATCGCACGAGTCTTGATTTAATCAATCCAATTCCATCAGGCAGGGCCATCGGACACTTTTGAAAACCTTTTTCGTCGTCCCCGTGATGGGGGAGAGATAAAGGGTTTTCGGGAATGCTTCCGCGTGTTAGAAAGGCTTCCCATGACAGCACCGCCATCCGCTGATGAACCCCTGCTGCTGACGCCCGGACCCCTCACCACGGCCCGGGCCACGCGGGAGGCCATGTTGCAGGATTTCGCGTCCCGTGATGGGTCCTTCATTGCCATCAACCGATCAGTGCAAGAACGGCTTCTTGCCATCGCCAAGGCGGCCGAAAGCCACGTGTGCGTTCCGTTGCAAGGCAGTGGCACCTTTGCCGTCGAGGCCATGCTGGGAACCTTCGTGCCGCGCGTGGGCAGCCGGGTGCTGGTTCTGGTCAATGGCGCCTATGGCCGGCGGATGGTCGAAATCCTTGACCGGCTGGGTCGGCCGTATCAGGTGCACGAGACCGATGAAACGGTGCCGCCCACGCCGGGGGATGTCGATCGACTGCTCGCACGCCATCCCGATGTGACTCATGTCGCCATGGTCCAGTGCGAAACCACGACGGGCCTTTGCAATCCGGTCGAGGCCGTGGCAGCGGTCGTTGCCCGCCACCGCCGCGCCCTTTTGCTCGATGCCATGAGCGCCTTCGGGGCACTGCCGATCGATGCCCGCGCCACGCCGTTCACGGCGCTGGCTGCTTCCGCCAACAAATGTCTGGAAGGGGTGCCCGGGCTTGCCTTCGTGATCGGCGCGCGCGCGGCATTGCAGGACAGTGCCGGCGCGGCGCATGCCGTGTCCCTGGATCTGCATGCCCAGTGGGTGGCGATGGAGCGGGATGGCCAGTGGCGGTTCACCCCGCCAACCCACGTGATCGCCGCCCTTGCCACGGCGCTGGATTTGTTCGAGGCCGCGGGGGGCCAGCCGGCGCGCCTGGCCCGTTACACCGAAAACTGCCGGGTTCTGGTGGAGGGCATGCGGCGTCTGGGGTTCGAGCCTTTGTTGCCGGAGGCGGTGCAGGCGCCCATCATCGTGACCTTCCGCCAGCCGCCGGCGTTCCATTTCGAGGACTTTTATGCGCGCATGCGGGAGCGGGGATATGTGCTGTATCCTGGCAAACTCACGCGGGCGCCAAGCTTTCGCATCGGCTGCATCGGCGCCATTGGTCCGGACGACATGGCGGGCATGGTGG
>WOUV01000114.1 GCA_009773045.1 Rhodospirillaceae bacterium
CGCTTCGTCACTCAGTTTCGGTGTCACCATGGCCGGGTTTTCCTCCTTCACAGAATCCCATACCATAGCCCACATAATGTTGAACCGTACCCTATGGCATCAGGCGCCAGACATCGACAAGATGACGGGGAAAAAAGCCGCTCACCAGCAGGGCATCAAAACGTACGATGCACGCGGCAGGCACACGATGGCGGGCAAGAAACACTTCTGCGGTGCGGGCGATCCGTTTCTGTTGCCGGGGGGTGAGCGCAAAGGCGGCCGTCGCCTCATCTGATCGCGCCTTGACTTCAACAAAGGCGATCACCTGCCCCCGACGGGCGATGATATCGATCTCCCCCACTCCACCCACCCGGAAACGCCGGGCCAGGATACGGTATCCTTTCAGCCACAGCACCATCAACCCAAGTATTTCGGCGTATCGCCCCCACCGTTCCGCCCGGCGACGGTCATTTCTGCCAAAGGTATCGTGTCTTGTGTTCCGCATGAAAGATGCCTCCGTGTGACTTGGATCAGGATCCGCTCATGGAACGAGAGACAAAGAACAATGCGGAACGGAAGCGCGACGCCCTCCCTCCCCTTCCTATCTTTGGGGGATGTCTTCGAGCCTTGATCGCGACCCCTCAAGGCGTTTCAGCGTACCTCGCATCGTCGAAACAGCAAATGCATTTCTTAAGCGCGCAGGCTCCCCCATGACATCGGCACAAGACTAGAACATAGAAAGAACTATCCTATACGTATCTTACCGAATAGAGGCCTTCCGCAGCCTTCCCTACACTTGATTCTTTCTGATCCTTCAGCGCAATCAATGGGGATGGGACATATGTCTTTGGAGGTGCGATGTCAGCGATGGCTGCACGTTTTTCCTTTTCTCGCCTGGCTGCCGGGGATCAACCGGCACACCCTGACCGCTGATCTGATGGCCGGGATAACCGGCGCGATCGTCGTTCTGCCCCAAGGGGTGGCGTTTGCCACCATTGCCGGCATGCCACCGGAATACGGGCTTTACGCCGGCATGATCCCTGCCATCATCGCTGCGCTGTTTGGCTCGTCGTGGCATCTGGTTTCAGGCCCGACCACCGCCGCTTCCGTGGTCCTGTTCTCCTCCCTCAGCACCCTGGCCGAACCGGGGACGATGCCCTACGTGCACCTCGCCCTGACACTAACCTTCATGGTTGGTCTCCTCGAACTGGTCATGGGAGTGTTCCGGCTGGGCACCATCGTCACTTTCATTTCCCATGCGGTCGTCATCGGATTCACGGCCGGCGCGGGCGTGCTCATCGCGGCCAATCAGGTGAAAAATTTCTTCGGAGTGGATCTTCCGCGCGGAGCGCACTTTCACGAGATGATTCTTTATCTGGTGCGCCATTTGGATCAGATCCACGGACCGACCACAATGGTCGGCGTGACGACTCTGGCCGTCGGCATTCTGACCAGACGTTTCTGGCCGCGCCTCCCCTACATGATCGTCGCGATCCTGGCCGGCGGCGTGATGGCGTTTGGCCCTGATCGCTTGGCGGCGGTCAACATTCCGACCGTTGGCGCCCTGCCGGCCGGGCTACCGCCCATGTCGGCACCGGTTTTCACGCTTGAGACGTGGCGTACTCTCGCGCCCACGGCCCTTGCGATGACCCTGTTCGCCCTGACCGAAGCGCTGTCCATCTCGCGCGCCCTGGCGGCGCGTAGTGGCCAGGTGATCGACGGCAATCAGGAATTCATCGGTCAGGGCTTGTCCAATCTGGTGGGCGCCTTTTTTTCCGGCTACGCTGCGACGGGATCCTTCAACCGCAGCGGTCTCAACTATGAGGCCGGCGCCCGGACACCGCTGGCGGCTCTCTTGAGCGGCCTGCTGCTGATGCTGGTCGTTGTGCTGGTCGCCCCCTATGCCGCGTTCATGCCGAATGCGGCTATGGCGGGGGTGTTGTTCCTGGTCGCCTGGAGACTGATCGACCGTCCGCACATCCGGCAGATTCTTCGCGCCAGTCGTTCCGAGGCAGTGGTTCTGGGGGTGACGTTTTTCGCCACCCTGTTCCTTGATCTCGAACTGGCCATCCTTGCCGGTGTCATTCTTTCCGTGCTCTTGTACCTCAGCCGCACATCACGCCCGCGGATCGTGGTCCGTGTCCCCGATCCGGCAAGCCCGACCCGCAAGTTCACCACCAGCCCCACGCTGCCCGAATGTCCCCAGCTCCGCATCATCCGCGTCGATGGATCGCTGTTCTTCGGGGCGGTGGGCGCGTTCCAGGAAACCCTGCGCTCCTTTGCCCGCTTCACTCCTGAACGTCGGCATCTGATGATCATCATGTCGGGCGTCAACTTCATCGATGTGGCGGGCGGAGAGGCCTTGGCACAGGTGGCACGCGATTACCGGAACCGTGGCGGCGGATTGTATCTTTTGCACGTCAAAGACGGGGTGCGGGAACAGCTGGAGAAAGGCGGGTGGATCGAGGACATCGGCGCCGATAATTTTTTCGTCTCGAAAACGGCGGCCTTGCGCACCATCTACCGCCGTCTCGACCATAACCGCTGCCAGAGATGTGACCAGAAGGTGTTTATCGAATGCGCCCGCCTGGGGCGGCAGGAACCGGAAAACGGTTTTCCCGAATCGCACGGAGAGGCCGCCTGATGGAACGGTATCGACGCATCATGGTTTTTATCGATTTCAATCGCGAGGATCGGGAAATCGCCCGGCGGGCGTGGACCCTGGCCCGCGCGCCGGGGGCGCGGTTCGCGCTGGCCCACGTGGTGGACTGGGGCGCGGGGCTTGCCTGTGACGAGGTTCTTCCCCTGACCCCCGGCGAGGTCAAAGCGCGGCTGATGCCGGTGGTTCGGCGCATGCTGGACACGGTTGCCGCCCGTATCGGCGTGCACGGCCATGTTCCGCTGGTGTCGTTTCCGGGGCCTGCCGTTGCCGCGCTGGTCAAAGGCTGGCAGCCTGACGTGGTGGTGCGACGGGGTCCCCCTGGAACGTCCCGACTGGTGGTCCCCGGTTGGGAATGTGACGTGATCACGATGCGCGTCCCAACCTTCAGCGCCGCTTCCCGTGTGGCCGCCTTCCTGTCTAGACGGCGCTGGCCGATGGCCGGAACGGTCCTGGAAACCTGACCCGCACCCCAGCCGTTGCCCGCGGCGCCGTGCCGGGTGCGGACGACAACGGGGTATCCCTTTCCTTTGGAGCCTCAAGCGTCAGGGATCCCCTCAAACGCCAAGCATCCGCGGCCCTTGGCGCTTTCGCCTGACGGCGCGCCGCCCCCCCCAGGGGCGCCAGTCAAGACTGACGCCCCTGGGGATGACCCGATCGCCCTGCCGGGGGTGGTGGGGGTGCCGCGTTTCGTTTTGTCGATACGATGCTTCCCTCTGCCCCGCCAGGGCCGCGGGCAAGCGCCTACATCTGCCCCGCCAAGGCGCGGGCAAGCTGGCTTAACGCTTCCTGATGCCGTTCGTTCTTTATTTGTACGAAATTGCGGGCCAGTTCCAGACACATGCGCTGGCGGGGATTCATATCGGAATGTCTTTGAGTGTCGATCGACTCGAAGAAATAACTGACATCCACCCCCAGGACCTGGGCAATTTCAAACAGCCGCCCGGCTGAAATGCGATTGATCCCCCGTTCGTATTTGTGTGCCTGCTGATAGGTGACGCCGATCATGTCGGCCATTTGCTGCTGGCTCAACCCCAGCATGACCCGACGTTCCCGGATCCAGTTGCCAACATGGCGGTCGGTATTGGTTGCGCGATTAAGAGACTTATCTCTTTTTGGGTGCGCATGAAGTGAGTGATCACTTTCCAGATCGCGATCGAGAGATGTATCTCTCTCGATATGTGCCATAATTTCATTCATTGTTTTCAACTTCTCTTGTCGGTTCCCCATGGAGCGGGTTTATTTGTTATGACCCCTTGTGCTCCGTTTTCAACTTATTGGGTAGACCTTTTTGCATTTGCGAGCAAGAAGAAAATATCTTTTATAAAATTTTACACATTATTCAAAGATTCGCGCTCCTTCCTTTGCCGTTCCGTTCACACTGCTCTTTTTCTTGTGGCGGAATCGCTCGTCCCACTGCCCGCTACACGCGCTTTGTTGTTGGTGCGCCTGGAGCAAAGACTGCACTAGAGGGCACTGGCCTTCTATTCCCTTGCATTACTTCTGCTCATGAGAATATCAAGTTGTTGCTGCATCGCGTTCAACCGCAGGCGCAGATCCTCCAGTTCCTTTTCATAGGGGGTGGCAGGTTGGGACGGAGAGAGGGGGGGCGCAGGGGTAGAGAGGCGGGTGCCGCCATCGTTCCCGTAAAACGGTGTAAACATCCGCAGGGCGCTTTCGAAGAAGGCCATGTTCTGTTTGCCCATTTCCTCGAACTGGTTGAACGGAAACAAGCCGTCGAGGGCATTTTGCATCAGGGAACGCATTTGCTCTTCGTGCTGGGCAAAGGCCTGCATGCTGTATTCAAGATAACGCGGCACCACGCCGCCAAGCGAATCGCCATAAAGACTGATGAGCTGGCGCAGGAACCCTATCGGCAGGAGATTCTGTCCTTTTGCTTCTTCCTCAACAATGATCTGGGTCAGAACGGACCGTGTGATGTCTTCGCCTGTTTTGGCGTCATGGACAACAAAATCGGCTCCGTCCTTTACCATCCGGCACAGATATCCCAGTGTAACGTAACTGCTTGTTGCCGTATTATAAAGGCGGCGGTTGGCGTATTTCTTGATCATGATCGATCCGGAATCGGACACATTCTTTTCCATCATCATGGTTGGCTTCCAGGCCTCGGGCAACGTGGATGCTGTAGAATACTCGCAGGGAATCATAAAATAATTTGCTCGCACATGCGAGATGTTGTTTGGCATTTGCCAAGAGAATCGCGCGTCACACGCCCCCGTCGCACACGGCCATGATTTCCTTCAACTGCGACAGCAGCAATCCCTTGCGGGGAGCAAAGGAGCCATCGAACACCGCGGAACCAATGGTGAAAGCATCGACCCCGGCGTTGGCCAGGGCCTGGATCTGTGCCGGGGTATGCACGCTGCCGGCCACCACCAGAAGGCCGCCGTCCAGTGCCCGCCGCGCCGCATGCACCAGGGCGAGTGGATCGGCTTCGGTCGCACGATAGGCCAGAAGGTCAACACCCGCGCAGCCGGCCTTGCGCATGCGCCGGCAATCGGCGGCGATCTCCTCAGGCGAGCCTCCCAGACGGGTGGGGTGGCCAATCGGCCGACCGGGGAAGGGGAAGTATTCCACCCCGGCCAGTTGCGTCAGGGCAAAAGCCACATCCTGCCCCCCCATCACCCGGTCCACGCCGATGGCAGCGGCCGCGGTCATGGAACGACGGACCGCTTCAGGCGATGTGCTGACCACCTCAAAGGTGGATAGGGCGCCCAACGCGCGGATGCGATGCGCAAGGGTGTGCAGGGTCGCCTCCGCGACGCCGACATCCTTGAACCCGATGTGGCGTACTCCCAAAGGAGCGATCACATCCAGCACGTCCAGACAGTCCTCGATCGTCTGGTCATCGCGTGTCAGCATGAAGATGAAGTCCATTGGCATCTCTCCTGTCCTAATCCCCGCCCCCCGATCCACGATCGCCGGTCAGAACATCCCGCACCAGACCGGCCAGCACATCAAGGCTGAAAGGCTTGGGCAGGAAGTGGACTCCCGGCAGATCGGCCAGCTCCCCCCGGCTGATATCGTCGGAATAGCCGGACATCAGGATGACGCGGATGGCGGGCCGCTCCGCCCGAACCAGCCGGGCAAGCGTGGCGCCGTCCATGCCCCGCATGACCATATCGCTGACCAGAAGATCTGATATCGGGATGGTCGCGCACGACGGCAATGGCCGTTTCCCCGCTGTTGGCCGTCAGCACCGTATATCCCTTGTTGCGCAAGGCACGGGTGGCAAAGGCCCGCACCGCGTCCTCGTCTTCCACAAGCAACACCTTTCTCCCCTCCTCGGCGGTGGGGGATAGGCCGACGGCTTCGTTGGGCACCGGCAAACGGCACCATTTCGGGTGCCGGGCGCAACGAGGGGGGCTTGCCGGTGCTCTGGGCCGCCATCAGGGCGGCGGCCAGGCTCCGGGCAGAGGGGGCGGTATCCTCCCCGAGGTCTCAAGGGTCTGGTCGATCTCGTAGCGCGGAAGATAGATGGTGAAGGTGGCCCCTTCGCCCAGGGCCGAATCGACGACGATGAATCCATCGGTCTGCCGCACGATGCCATAAACGGTGGAAAGCCCAAGACCGGTGCCGGCCCCCCCTTGCTTCGTGGAAAAGAAGGGTTCGAAAATGCGCCCGATATCCTCTTTGGAAATGCCGGTGCCGGTATCGCTGACCTCGATCATGACATAATCCCCATCCGGAATGATCTCCGGTCCGCATTGGGTGGGGGTGTCAAAGGTCGCCGTTCCGGTGCGGATGGAAAGCGTTCCGCCCCCCGGCATCGCGTCGCGGGCGTTGACCGCAAGGTTGATGATCACCTGATCGAACTGCCCGGGATCGACACGGATCAGCCCAAGATCGCGGCCATGGAACAAACGCAACTCGATGGTTTCCCCCAGGAGCCGCCGCAAAAGATGTAACAGCTCGGCCAGGGCCTCGGTCGCATCAAGCATACGTGGCTGCAAGGGCTGGCGGCGTGAGAACGCCAGAAGCTGGCGCACCAGATTGGCCGCCCGGTTGGCGTTCTGCTTGATTTGCATGATATCGGCAAACGAGGGATCGCCGGCCCCATGGCGCTGCAACAACAGGTCACAAAAACCGATCATGGCCGTCAGAAGATTGTTGAAATCATGGGCAACCCCGCCAGCGAGCTGCCCCATGGCTTGCATCTTCTGGGCTTGAGCGAATTGCAGTTCAAGGCTGCGCTGGTCGGTGGCATCTATGAAATGAAGGACCAACCCCGACACATCGCCGTTCTCGCCGGTTGGCGAGATGAACACCGATGCGGCCCGTTCACGCGGGGTATTCAGCCGCACTTCCAGGTGGGCCGCCGGAGCGCCGCCCATGACCACCCGCGACAGGGCATTGGCGAGATCCAGACGGTCCTCCCGGGCGATGCGTTCCGCCAGGGGCTGGCCCATCACCTGTCCCCGGCCGGCCGCGTTGACCATGCCGGCAAAGGCCGGGTTACAATCGGATATGGTCGCTTCCAGATCCAGGAAAGCCACCCCCACCGGCGCCTCGTCAAAAAGCCAGCGAAAGCGGTTTTCGGCCTCGCGCAAGGCCTGCTGCCATTCGCGCGCGGGCATCACGTCGCGCATCACCACAAGACGGGTGCGTGCAGGTTTCACCCCCGTCGTCGTAGGCGGCAAGGGTGATGAATGCCTGGAACATATCGCCGCTACGCACCAGGAATTTCACTTCGCCGCGTCCTTCTTCTTCGACCGCGGGCGGCGGCGGGCCGGCCAGGGTTTCCCGGAAAAGCCGCCCCTTCAACGCTTCCTGCTGCTGACCCAGCCATTCGGCCAGACGCTGGTTGACGAAACGAAAGCATCCCTCGGCATCGATCGTGCCAAGACCAACGGGCGCGAAATCGAAGAAGTCGATCAGATCTTCATGTTCGCGGCGCTGCACTTCCTCGATGACATGCCGTGCGGTCACATCCTCGATGCTCCACATCATCGCCCCCAGGTGACGCACGGCACCGCTGCCGCTCAAAGGACGGACCGCGAGGCGATACCACTCGTTCGCATTGTCCTCGCCGGTCAGCACGACCTCGGCGCTGTCAACCACCTGGCCAATGGTTGCAAGACGCATCCGTTCAAGGCTTTCAAGCCCCCGCGCATCGGCCCGTGGCGACAGGGCCGTCACGGGATCGGCCTTGCCGCACAAAAGCCGCGCGGCGCTGTTGGCGTAAAGCACCTCGCCCCCCTGCCGCACCACGAGATGGGGGCTTGTCTTGCTTTCGATCATGGCGGCGGCAAGACTGGCGTGCTGCTGATCGCGGCGCCGTTTCACGCCCATGCGGGCCAGCAGGACCGGCGCCGCCAGGGCCGCCAGACCTTCCACCAGAACCACCCACGGGGGGGGGGCAGCGGATCAAGCGCCATGACCACAAGGGCGCCCACCGCGAGTCCTAGCACAATGGGAATCGGATCACGGATGTATTCGAGGAGGCAGCTTACCTTTGAGCCGCATGACATAACCGATTACCTCTGCCACCGCTTTGTAATGGTCGGGCGGAATTTCCTCGTCAAGTTCCACCACAGCGTAGAGCGCCCGGGCAAGGGGCGGATTTTCGACCACGAGCACATCATGCTCCTTTGCCACTTCACGAATCTTCATGGCAAGCGAATCGATACCCTTGGCCACCACGCGCGGCGCTTCCATGTTCTCCATCTTGTACAACAAGGCAACGGCATAGTGGGTGGGATTCGTCACCACCACGCTTGCGGTCGGCACCGCCTGCATCATGCGCGCCCGCGCCCGTTCCCGACGGATGTTCTTGATCCGCTGTTTCACTTGCGGGTCGCCTTCGACGTTCTTGTATTCGTCCTTGACCTCCGATTTGGTCATGCGTAAATCTTTTTTGTGCCGGATCTTCTGGTAAAAAAGATCAGCGGCACCAATGAACGTCACGGCCACGATCACTCCTATAAGGAGAATAATAATGATGTCATGCAGCCATTCAAGGGAGACCAACAGGGCCATGGCCGGTAACACCTCAAGAATGGCGTGATCAGGCCACACCACCCAGACAATCGTTGTGCCAACCACTATAAGTTTCAGAATGCCCTTGACCATTTCCAGCGTGCTTCTGATGGAAAACAGTCGTTTCACCCCCGTGAGCGGATTGATTTTGTTGAAGTGGGGAGTGATCTTCTTGGGCGACCAGGTTGGCGCGTGTTGAATCAGGTTTCCAACAACGCCGAGAACCATGAACAGCGCCAGCGGCATGAGGAGAATCAGCGCGATCTCGCCCAGAAGCCCGGAAAGCATCGCCCCCGATGTTTCGACAGGCATGGCGTGCGGCATGGCCAGAAACGGGCGCAGCAAAAGTGTCACATCCCGCATCATGCCCGGCACCATCAAGGCAATGACCGCCAGGACCCCCAGCAGCATCACCCCGTGTATGGTATCCATGGACGTGGCGATGTTGCCTTCTTCCGCGGCCTTCGCTAAGCGTCGGTCCGTTGGTTCTTCTGTTTTATCGTCGCTGTCTTCGGCCATGGGTTACTCCGGCAACAGGAAGACCAGAAGGCCGTCGCGGAAAAAAGTCAGGAAAACCATCATGACCGGTGGAATGATCAGCCCAAACAGGGCAAGCGAGAGCAGAAGCTGCAAAGGCAAGGCAACGAAAAACACATTCATCTGCGGCATCAACCGGGCCATCAGGCCAAGGCCACTTTGAAATATCAGAGAACCGAACAGAAAAGGCGCGGCCATCTGGATGCCCATCATGAAACTGCGGTCGACCACCTCGCTGGACAGCCGCATGATGTCCCCTGTCAAAAGCGGCTGGCCGGGCGCAAACAGGGTATAACTGTTAACCACCGCCTGAAAGACAAGATGATGCAGATCGGTCACAAACAGTAACAGAATGGCGATGTTGGCCAGAAAACCGACCACCATGGCACTTTGCTGTTCACTAATGGGATCGAAGGTCATGGCATTGGCCATCCCCGAGGTGAACCCGATCACCGTGCCCGCCAGATGCGAGGCGCCTACCAGCATTTGCAAAACAATCCAGACGAACACACCAACGGTGACCTCTCCCGCGACCAGAAGGAACATCTGCGGCACCGTTTCCGGCTGCGGCGGCAAGAAGGGCGCCAGCAGAGGCAGCACAAGAATGCTGAACGCCATGGCCAGCCCCAGCCGCAGGCGGGTGGACACATAAGGGGCCGACAGACCAGGAATCATCATGATCATGACTCCAAGCCGCGCCATCACAAACATCACGTGATAAACGTCCAGGGCCAGCAGGTGTTCAGCCACCGGCACGATTTCCCTCCCCCCGGTCAGCGCAAGAAAACGATGCGATCGAACATGGATTCCGTGAACGCCTGCAATTCATGGAGCATGAACGGCGCGAATACAATCAACGACAGAAAAACGATCAGAATTTTTGGCACGAAGGAAAGAGTCATTTCCTGAATGGATGTCAGCGCCTGAAACAGGGAAATCACCAACCCCACGATCATGCCCACCAGCATCACCGGAGCAGAGACTTTTACAAGAACAACGATGCTTTCACGCGCGACTTCCAGAACTTCCGCTTCGTCCATTTCCTGCTCCCGCCCTGCCGTTACCCCAAGGCCAGAACAAGGAATCGAGGGGGGGGTGGGGGGAGGCCGCGCTTCCCCCCACCCCCCCCCGATTCCTTGTTCTGGCCTTGGGGTAACGGTGCGCCTACATGGGCATTTTCAGGATCTCATTGTAAGCGCCCACCACCTTGTCACGAATGGCCACCACCGTATCCAGAGTCACCTCGGCGTTGGCGACAGCCATGACGACATCGCGCAGGTCGGCCTGACCGGCGATAGCCTTCATTTCCAGATTTTCGGCTTTTCTGCCGGAATCGATCGCGCCCTTGACCGTATCCTTGACCATATCGGCAAAGGAGGCTCCCGTCCCCACCGTTTCGGCGGCTTCGACAGGGGGCTTTGTGCCCACTGCGGCGCGGGCGGCGGCCCGATAGGCGGAAATGGCATCGGTGAAAGATGTCGTTGGCACGGGGGATCTCCTTTTCTCTTTTGATTCTCTTTTTTTCCGGCACTTCCGGCAACGCCCTGCCGAACACCGTTTTTTTAGCGCAGCAATTCCAGTGTACGCCGGACCATCTCCCGCGAGGTGCTCACCACGTTCAGATTGGCCTCATAGGTCCGTTGCGCCTCGCGCATATCCATCATTTCGACCAGAGGGTTGACGTTGGGCAGAAGGGTATAACCGTTGGCATCGGCGGAGGGATGCGCCGGATCATGGCGGCGGGTGAATTCAGAGCGGTCAAACTCCACCCGGTCCACCTGCACCAGATTGACCCCCGTTTCCTGATTCAAGACGCTTTTGAAGGTGACCACCTTGCGGCGATAGGGATCGCCCCCCGGGGGTTTCGCCATCGAATCAACGTTGGCAAGGTTTTCGGCAATGACCCGCAGGCGATTGGCCTGAGCCTTCATGCCGGCGCTTCCGATCCGGTTCATACGTTGCAAATCGTCCATTGCGCCCGCTCCTTCCGTTCTCATCACTGTGTTGGATCAATCCTCGCGTCATCCCCGCCCTCAACCGCCGTTCTTGCCAATGGCTGCCCGCAACAGACGCAAGTTTTTTTGCAAAAGAGTGGTGGCCAGCTCATACTGACCCCTGCTTTCGGCGATTTTGAGCGTCTGATCCTCCAGGACGACCGCATTGCCGCTGGGCGATTCTTCATAGGCCTTGCGCACGGTATCGGCCCGAAACGGCCCACGCTCAGGGATCGTGCCGGGATTATGGGCAGGGTGCGTTTCCACGGCCCAGGCGTTTTGGGCGATCAGGGCGGCGGAGGCCTGTTCGCGGACAAGACGCTTGAAATCAAGCGGGCGGAGATCACTTGGCCGGAAGTCGGGGGTATCGGCATTGGCCACGTTGGTGGCCAGAACCTGTTCCCGTTGCGCCGCCCAGTCCAGACGTTTCTTGCCCATGTGGAACAGAGTCAGGGTATCCAGATCCATCGCATTGCCTCCTTCCTCTGTCCGCTTCCTTCTGACGTGCTGACGTGCCCTTTTCCAGCGGAATTCTCGTGTCTCTTCAAAGTATCAGACCAGGCGGCTTAAGAAACGGTAAAAGCGCACCCGGTTTCTTGAGAACCGTCCATAACCGTCAGGGACACCCCACGCATGCCGCCGGGTGGAACCATCGGATTGAAGTTTCAGAGTCGGAAACGGGCTTCTCAGAAGAGTCTTAATGCTTTTTTAAACGCTTCTCCCCATAATACCCACACATTTATCAATTAAACGCTGTAGGCGAGGGAGGCGTTTTTTGAGTCGGAACGCACCGGACGGGAACGGATCGGACCAAGGGGAACAACGGGCGGTGGCCGTTGCCCTCCACTATAAAGAGGGAGAATGTGCACCACGAGTCGTGGCCAGTGGCCAGGGCACATTGGCCGAGCAAATCCTTGCTCTCGCGTTTGCCCACAGCGTCAAGGTCCGCGAAGACCCCGACTTGGCCCAGATTCTCGCCGCTGTTGAAATCGGATCCGAAATTCCGCTCGAGGCGTATGCGTCCGTCGCCGAAATCATGGTCTACCTTTATCGCGCCAATGACCGTCTGGCCGCGACGAGAAAAACGCCATGAGCACCGCCCAACCGATCCGGCAGGCCTGCGAAAAGATGACATCCCTTGTGCACACCGCCCGTCGTTTGCTACACGATGGCCGAAGGGTGGATCTGTCGATCCTGACAGACAGAATCGGGGAGATTTGTATGGACGTGGCGCGCCTGCCGGAGCGGGAAGCCCGGACACTCGTTCCGATTCTGGAACGCCTGCAGGACGCCCTCGATACCCTGACGCACGAATTGCCGACCTTTGTCAAGGACCAGCACGGGCTTATGCCCAAGGCCTGAACGCGACGACGGCTTTTCGTTCCGAACCCCCTCAAAGCCACGGTAGTGTTTCCATGGATTCCTCTTCCACTTATATATATTCCACCCTGGCGCTGGTTTTCGTCATCGGCCTTATTCTGCTGCTGGCCTATCTCGTGCGGCGGTTCGGTTTCATCGTTGCGGGGTCACGATCCCGGCGGCGCCGTCTTGCGGTGGTCGAGGCCGTGGCTGTGGATACCCGGCGCCGTCTCGTTCTGGTCCGGCGCGATGCGACCGAGCATCTGCTGCTGATCGGTGGCACCACCGATATGGTGGTGGAAACAGGCATTCCCGCCGAGGGCTTCCGGCAGGCGCTGCTCCGTCAGGACGTGCCAGAAAAGACGGAGAGGACACAATGACCGTCCGTCCGTGGACTATCCTGGGGGGGATTCTGCTGACGGCGGGCGCATCGCTTCTCGTGACGGACGGGTCGGCCCTGGCCCAGTCGGTGACCCTTGATTTCGGCGACCGCAGTGGCTCCACAACCGGGCGGATCATTCAGCTCGTCGCCTTGATGACGATCTTAAGCATTGCCCCCAGCATTCTGGTCATGGCGACGGCATTCACCCGGATCGTCATCGTTCTGCATTTCATCCGTCAGGCCATCGGCACCCAGACCAGCCCCCCCAACATGGTCATTGCCGGGCTGGCCTTGTTCTTGACAGGATTCGTCATGCAATCGACCTTGGAAAAAGCCTATTATGGCGGCGTCGTGCCGCTGATCGAAGGCGAAATCGATGAAAGCGAGGCGGTCAACCGCATCATCACCCCGTTTCATGGCTTCATGATGCGCAACGTGCGCGATGCCGATGTCAGCTTATTCATGAATATCTCGAAAACCAACCCGGTTGCCCGCCCGGAGGACACACCGCTCAAGGTTCTGGTGCCGGCCTTCATCATCAGTGAATTGAAACGGGCGTTCGAGATTTGTTTTTTGATCTATATTCCGTTCGTTGTCATCGACATGGTGATCGCCTCGCTGTTGATGTCCATGGGCATGATGATGCGGCCGCCGGTCATGCTAGCCCTGCCCTTCAAGTTGATCTTTTTCGTGCCGGTGGATGGCTGGTCCCTGCTGGTAGGAAGTCTTGCCATGAGTTTCAATCCATAAAGGACACTGGCCATAAAGGACACTGGATGGTCGGGAACCACGGGAGAAGAAGGGCCTGGTGCCCCCTGCCTCCTCCATTCCTTGTTGCAGGCTCAATCGGCCTCCTCCAACCAGGCGATACGCAGAATGTTGGTCGTGCCGGGGGTGCCGAAAGGAACACCGGCCGTAATCACCAGACCTTCCCCCTCTTGCGCGAAACCGGCCCGGCGCGCCACCCGGCATGCCTTGCGTATCATATCGGTAAAGCTGCCGATCTCGCGGGCAACGGCGCAATGGGTGCCCCACACAAGCGACAGCCGCCGCGCCACCGCCAGATCGGCGGTCAGACACAAAATCGGCACCGCGGGTCGTTCCCGGGCCGCCCGCAAGGTGGTCGATCCCGACGAGGTATAGGTGACGATGGCCGCCGCCTTCAGGGTATCGGCCACCTGGCAGGCGGCGGCGCTGATGGCATCGGCAGCGGTGTTTTCGGGCCTTTCGCGCGAGGCGGCGGTGATGACGGCATAGGCATTGTCTCGCTCGACCCGGTTGATGATCCGATCCATGAAGGTGACGGCCTCCACCCCATACTCCCCCACGGCGGTTTCCGCCGACAGCATCACCGCATCGGCGCCGTCATAAACGGCGGTGGCGACATCGGAGGCTTCCGCCCGGGTGGGCGTGGGCGCATGGACCATGGAATCCAGCATCTGGGTGGCCACCACCACCGGCTTGCCGGTCTGGCGACAGGCGCGCACGATGCGTTTTTGTAAAATAGGAACATTTTCCGGCGGCACCTCGACCCCCAGATCCCCCCGGGCCACCATCACCGCATCCGACAGCGCGATGATATCGTGCAGATGATCGATGGCGCTTGGCTTTTCGAGTTTGGACAGTAGCGCTGCCCGGCCATCGATCAGCGTGCGGGCCTCCGCCACGTCTTCCGGACGCTGGACAAAGGACAGCGCGACCCAATCCACACCCATTTCCAGCCCGAAGGCCAGATCGCGGCGGTCTTTCTCCGTCAGGGGCGAAAGGTCAAGAATGACGCCCGGCACGTTGACACCCTTGTGGTCGGAGAGAACGCCCCCCGTGATGACCCGGGTATCGGCAAAATCGGCGCCATGGTGTTCCACCCGCAAACGCACCTTGCCATCATCGATCAAAAGATCGATCCCCTTGGCCAGGGCGGCGAAAATCTCGGGATGGGGCAGGGACGCGCGCCGGATGTCCCCCGCTTCCGGCACAAGATCAAGCCGGAACGGCATTCCGGCCATGAGTCGCGCCCCCCCTGCGGCAAATTCCCCCAGCCGCAGCTTGGGTCCCTGCACATCCATCAACACCCCGATCGGTCGGCGGTATTTCAGTTCGGTTTCGCGAATGCTCTCGAAAACCTGTCTGTGTTCTTCATGACGGCCATGACTGAAATTGAGACGAAAAACATCGGCCCCCGCCTGAAACAAGGCATCGATCTTCTCGGGAGAGGAGGAAGCGGGACCAAGGGTAGCAATAATTTTAGTCGAACGGGTTCTGCGCATGTTGCGTGTTGTTTGATCGGTGAATCTGATGTCGTTTGCAGCGAAAGGGACAGGGCGGCGCCTGCCACGGCAGCACTATGGACCACTCATGACGAGTCGTCAAATGCCCTGGCAAAAAAGGGTGTGAACCAAAGCTGTGCATTAGGCGGCACGGCGTCGTGAAGGGTTTGGCTGGTTACGATTTGCGGGTGTCGGCGGGTTGGCGGCGACAGTTGCCC
>WOUV01000115.1 GCA_009773045.1 Rhodospirillaceae bacterium
GCAGTACCACTTCGGTGGTACGATCATGTTCCCTTGCCGGTTCCTTTGCCGGGATTGAGGCTCAGAAGACTTTCCTTGCCGGACTTGCCTTTCCATGTTTCGGCGTCGGGCAGAGGATCGCGTTTTCTTGTGATGTTGGGCCACCGTTGTGAATAGTCGCGGTTGATTTTGAGCCATTTCTCGTCCCGGTCCCGGGCCAGCGCTTCGGTGTCAGGGAGGATCGCTTCGGCCGGGCATTCCGGCTCGCAGACGCCGCAGTCGATACATTCATCGGGATTGATGACAAGAAAGTTTTCCCCTTCGTAAAAGCAGTCCACGGGGCAAACTTCCACGCAATCGGTAAATTTGCACTTGATGCAGTTTTCAGTTACAATATAGGTCATTCGTCTTTTCTCCCCTTTGGCGATGAATCTGCCCTGACAGCACTGCTCCTGCGCCTCCTTCCCCGCGAGTCTCTTCCGCACACACCGGCCGCATCGGAGTTTTCCCCCCTTCCGCGACCATCCGTGACGATCTCCACGGGCCAGAAGACCTGTTGTTCCTGTGTCAGGCCATTTTTACGCCAATTTCACGCTGACTGAAACGGCAAAAGGCAGGCGGGATGTTTTTGAAATATTCTTGTGTTGGTGCCACCGGGATGTCATAATGGTGTCTTCTTGGATTCTCGTCGTGAGGGTTGGAGGGGTGTTCATGGACGTTCATTCACTGCATCGTTCGCCTGGAAACATCAAGATTCTGGTGGGCGCAAGGCTTGTTTGGTTCGCTATTCCCGTTGCCGTGCTGTTGTCCGGGTGCCAGTCCGTGCACAATGCCGCCGGCACGCCCACGACCTACAACGATCCCAGTGCGCCGCCGCCCCTGGCCCAGGGGGTTGGAATCGAGTCGCAGGATATCATCGGCATGACGGATCAAATGATGCGGGACATCCTGAGCAATCCGCGCCTGGCCGCGCAACAGAAACCGCCGCGGGTCATCATCGATTCCGAATACTTCGTCAATGAAAGTGCCTCGCGCATCAACAAGAATATCATCACCGACCGATTGCGGGTTGAACTGAACCGCGCCGCCGTGGGACGGATGGTCTTTGTTGGCCGCCATCATGCGGGCATGGTGGAGCATGAACGCAAGATCAAGCGCGATGGCGTCGCGGACAAGGGCACGGTTGCGCCGACCGCGGCCCAGATGGGGGGGGACTACCGGCTGGGCGGACGCATTACTTCCCAGGATGCCCGTGCTCCCAAAACCGGCGCCGCCACTCGCTTCAGCCAGATCACCTTCGAAATGATAGACCTGGAAAGCGGCGAAATCGTTTGGAGCGGAATGTATGCATTTTCGAAATCACAGCAGGACGATGTCATCTACCGGTAATCAGCGATAAAGGGGAAGAACGCATCGCCAGGAAACCGGGAAGAAAACACAACAGAATCAGGGGGGGGACTGTTTGACCATGGGCAAACGACACATTTTAGGAATGGGGCTGTTACTGGCCGCAGCGGCCTGTGCGCCGACTCGGGAGTTTGAGCAAACGGTGGATCCCGGCGTGGTGCATGCCTTTCTGGAGGGCAAGCCGAGTGTCCTGCATCCCCATCTCGTCGTGACCTTGCGGCAAGGCCAACGGAACCGGGTCTTGAATGACATGCGCATCGGCCTTGCGCTGTTCTCGCTGGGGCAGGACACGCTGGCGGCGGAGTTTTTCGACAACGCCCTGACCGCCATCGAAGCCGTCTATGCCGACAATCCGGAAGCCGAAAAGGCCCGCGGCCTGTTCGTCCGGGAAGTCAACAAGGATTTCAAGGGCGAGCCTTACGAACGGGCCATGGCCTATTATTACCGGGGCCTTTTGTACATGCGCGCCGGCGATTACGAGAACGCGCATGCAAGCTTCACGTCGGGTGTCCTGCAAGATACCATGGCCGAACAGGAACACTATCAGGCCGATTTCGGTCTGCTGATCCTTCTTGAGGGTTGGGCCAACCATTGTCACGGCAAGACGGCGGAAAGCAACGATCTCTACGCCGATTTCCAGAAACACAATGCCGATTTCCCCCTACCGGCCGAGGCGCACAACACCTTGATTCTGGTTGAAACCGGCTGGTCACCCGTCAAGGCCCATGGCAAGGGTAAGGAGGCCGAGGAACGGCACGCCTTGCGTTTCTTTCCCGGGGGCGAGGCCGAAATTCCGCGCCTGAGTCTGCCGTCGGAAGACGGAAAAACACTGGATGTCACAGCATCGGCGATCGAGGATGTGTTCTTCCAGGCCTCGACCCGCGGGGGGCGCACGTTCGATGTGATCCTGAAGGGCAAGGCCCAGTTCAAGGAAGCGAGTGGCGCCATTGGCGATGCCCTGCTGACCGCGGGCGTCGTCACCGGTACGGTCGCCTATACCCACGATAACCAGAGTGCCGGGTATGCCGCCCTTGGCATGCTCATGGCCGGCTTGGTGGCCAAGGGCGTCGAGGCCGCCGTTCAGGACGAGGCCGACATCCGCTATTGGGATAACCTGCCCGGCACGGTGTTCGGCCATACCGCCTTCCTGCCGAAGTCGGTGGAAAGCATTGATGTGACGTTCCTCAATACCGACGGAACGGCCAATGGTCGCACTCAAACGGTCCCGGTCGTGACCGCGGGGGCCTGCCGGTTGGTCTGGGCGAGATCGAATCCGGCCGTGCCGTTTGCGCCACGGGCGCCGTTCTCGGCCCCTGAACAGGTGATGTCACAGCCGGTCGCCATCCCGGCGAGAAAGTGAGGGGGATCTGTGTTCGTCGAAAAGGATTCGTGGAAGATGAAAGGACACGACCAATGAACCGACATGCGATCGTCAAAGGGAGCACCGTGCTGGTGATGTTTTTGTCCGCTTCCGCCTGTCAGCACATGGAACCGGCCCCAATTTGTGACATGGGGGCCATTGCCAGCCAGCGGACTCTGGTGTCTGTCCCGGCGGCGGTGCCGGGAGGAGCCTCCCCCTTGCAGGAAATGCCGCTCAATTCGGTCAGCATCACCGATCACAGGATCCTCAACAAGGTTTACGTGCGCAACGTCACTGCCCGCCGCACCCCTTCCGGCACGGTCGAGCTTTACGCCCAGGTCATCAACTGCACGGACCATCCCTTGCAAACGGAAGCGCGCACGCAATTCTATGATGCCGGTCAGGCTCCCGCGGAACCGGTGAGCGCCTGGAAGCGTCTTTATCTGCCACCGCGCACCAGCAATATCTACCGAGAGTTTTCGCTGGGCACCACCAGCATTCATGCCTACATGGTGGAGATGCGGGAGGGCGAGTGACATGACGGCCTATCATAAGTCTTGGGGAACTTTTTTACTGACATGGGGTCTTGTCCTGGGGAGCGGCGGAACGGCCCCGGCGCAACAGGGGGGGGCTGTGCCACCGCTCACCCAAGACATCATCGCACCGCCCCCCGTCCGCAAAGTCGAAATGATGTCGCGGGACAGCACCCCCAAAAACCCCGCTGCGCCGCAGCAGACCGAGGCGTTGATCGCCCGCTTCCATGCGGCCTATGCGACCCGGAAACGGCCACGGTTGGCCTTGTATTGGAATCGAGCACTTGCCGAAACTCTGGACGAATGGTATGGCACCGAACGCATGGTCGTGACCGGCCAGGGCACCCGTTCCGGCGGTCCGCACCCGCCCATGCAGAGGGGCCAGGACACAACGGTGTTCGAGCATCAGCGCCGTCTTCCCGGCGCCCCATCCTCCCGCCCGCAGGCCGGCGAGACCTGGGCGTGGGAATTCGAGGATGGTTTCCAGAAACCCTTCCTTGACGCCGGTGCCGTTCTCGTGGATCGGGTGGCCATCAACCGGTTGACCGGTGCCGAGGGGGCATCGACCCCGGGCGGGGGAGACGTCGATATCAAGGCCCTGCGCCAGATGGCCGACTACATGGTTGAAATCCTTTATGTCGGCTCCGGCCGTTCCACGATCGGATACGAACTGCACGCCCGGGTGCTGGAGACCCGCACCGGACAAATCCTGGCCAATGTCAACAGCCGCAACATGGCCGGCTGGGGACCGCCACGGGAACGTTATGAGGTCGGGCCAGAGGGATTCCGTGATCTTGAGGAGGAAAACGAAGAGAGGGTCGGGCCGGTCGAGGAGCGGCAACACTACAAGGCCGGTCCCCACGGCTTCAAACGCCACAAAAAACCGCCCAAGCCGTATCATGTGGCGAATCGACTGGCTTATAATGTCATGAAAGCGCTGGCCGATGCCTGGGAGATCCGGTAGAAAAGGCACCGGCTCAAGGCTCTGGGAAATGCTGGGGGAACGGAGGATGCAACCAGGCAGGAAGACCAAACCTGGCGCATGCGACCTTCCAGGCAGAAAGGAATGCGCTTTTTCTTGTGAAGCTGCAAAAGGGCTTGCTTTCCAGGCCGTGGTACCATATCAAGACACGGTTGAGAAAGCCCATTGCGGGTTGTTTCGTTGATGCTGTCTGTAGATGAGGTGTGTTGATGTCTGTCGACAAGAACATGCATATTTTGATCGTGGATGATTACAAAACAATGTTGCGTATTCTCCGCAATCTGCTCAAACAGCTTGGTTTCAACAATATCGACGAGGCAACCGATGGCAGCATGGCCTTGCAAATGCTGCGTAGCGCGTCCACCTATGGACTGGTCAGTTCCGAATCGACGAGGCAACCGATGGCAGCATGGCCTTGCAAATGCTGCGTAGCGCGTCCACCTATGGACTGGTCAGTTCCGATTGGAATATGGAGCCCATGACCGGCCTTCAGTTGCTGCGTGAGGTGCGGGTCGATACCAAATTAAAAGCGACTCCGTTCATCATGGTGACGGCCGAATCGAAATCGGAAAATGTGATTGCCGCCAAGGAAGCGGGGGTGTCAAACTATATCGTCAAGCCTTTCAATGCCGCGACCTTGAAGGCAAAGATGGCAAGCGTGCTGGGTGAGTTTTGATCTGATGTCAGAGGATATCATTGATCGCGATTTGACTCTCCACCTGGATCGTCTGCCGGTGGAAGGGGGGGACTTTGTTCGAATCGACCAGATTGCCGGAGTGGTCCGGAATCTTTTGCAGGATCTGAAGTCCCGTGAGGACATGAGACTCTATAAAGAACTGGAGTCGCTTGCCATCTATATCCGTGACATCAAAGCGGAAATCGCGTCCGTGCGTCCGGATGAAATCCGTGACCACTATCTGCCTTCGGCGGCAGATGAACTGGATGCCATCGTCAGAGCAACGGAAAACGCCACCAATGCCATTCTGGCCGCGGCCGAAACCATCGAAGAAGCCGCCGGCGCCGCCGAAAGCAGCGTGGCGGAGCGTTTGAACGAGGCGACGACCGCCATCTATGAAGCCTGTACGTTCCAGGATATCACCGGCCAGCGCATTTCAAAGGTGGTCAAGGCCTTGAAGGAAGTGGAAGGGCGAATCACCAGTCTTGCCGTCGTGTTCGGAGCGGAAATCGACGCGATCAAACGCAAGGTCATGGACGAGCATACCGCTCAGCCACGGGTCTTGTCGGATACGGATCTGCTGAACGGGCCGCAACGCGATATGGATGCCACCACCCGGCAAAAAGAGATCGACGCAATGTTCCACAAATCCGACTGATCGGATGAATGCCGTCTGGAACATTCGCACCCCCCTTTTCCCTGGATGTGCGGGCGTTGGACTCGTAAACCATGGCGGACACCCCCTTCCCAAGAATTTTCCGGAAACCGTTTTCTGTTTCCTGACTCTGGAATCGCACGGTGAGGGAGGGTGTGTATGCGTCGTGTCCTTATAGGAGTCCTCTTCGCCGTGATCCTGGGGAGTGTTCTTGGCTCCGGAAACGTCTCGGCGCGTAGCGTGCAACCCAGGACCTATGCCAATCCCGCCGGCTATGGGCGTCTTGCGTTCGATTGGGATGGACCGGTGGTCTATTCGGCACGAATCGAGGGCGGAATGCTGGTGGTCACGTTCGACCGTCCTGTGGAAGGCGCGGTGCGCAATACGTTGCCCGGCTATGTGACGACCGTCACCCTCAGCGCCGACCGCCGTACCGTGACGTTTGCACTTGCCCCAGGCAAGACGTTCAGCGTCAAAGCGGGATTTTACAAAAATGTTGTCGCCGTTGATCTGAGCGAGGAAAAAGACGAAGGGAAGGATAAGAATAAAGACAAAGATAAAGAGCAGAGTCAGAATAAATCCCTTCCCTCCGGAACGGCGGAGGAAAAAAATGCGCCCACGGCCCTGCTGCCCCTGACGTCCCCCTCTACCTCCCCCCCTCCGGCTGCGGCGACTCCGCTGACGTCCGGGGCGGCCATGGTGGCCGTGCGGGTCGGCTCCCACGACACGGCCGATCGCATCGTATTCGATTGGCCAATGCCGGTTCCCTATGAGGTGAGCGAATCGCCCGAGGCGACGAAAGTGGTGTTCGCCAAAAAAGGCCACATCGATATGACTCCGTTGCTCCCGCGAATGTGGTGGTGCCCCATCCCCTGCACGTGCCCGCCAAGATCTTGCGCTTGCCGCGTGGGGTGGCCCTGGATGTGCAACGGATCGCGCCAGAGGAGACACGGACCGCGCGCGTGCCTCCTGTCGCCGCGCCCTCGGTCTCCAGGGCGCCAGAGGCTGCCGCGGCACCAGAGAAAACGGCGGAGGCAATCAAAACGGTGCCGCCGCAGAGGCAGGAGACACCCCCCGGTCCCGAGACGGCGGCAAAATCCGGACCCATTGTTTCTTTGAGTTTTCCCTGGAATCAGCCGGTGGCGGCCGCGGTATTCCGGCGGGGAAGCTATCTGTGGGTGGTGTTCGACCGCTTGCAGGAAACCGATCTGACGGTGCTGCGGCGCCTGGGAGGGGATGTGGTGCGGGATGTGCAGCAGATGCAGCACACACAAGCCACGGTCATTCGGATTCTGACCGAATCCAGTTACAATCCCGGCGTCCGGCGCGAAGGGCTGTTGTGGGTCGTCGATCTCATGCCGCAGCCTTTGCGGGCCAAGGTGCCGATTCCCGTCAAGGTCCAGCCCGAAACCGGTCCCGAGGCGCACATTCTGTTCGATGGCATCGAAGGAGGCACGGTCCTCTCCATCCTTGATCCCGAAGTGGGCGACGAAATGACGGTGGTGCCGGTCATCCCCGTGGGGCAGGGAGTCACACCGGCCCGGATCTATCCCGATCTTGAACTGTTGGCCACCGTTCAGGGCATTGCCCTTCTGTCGCGGATCGATACGCTGAACGTCCAATCTTCCCGCAATGGCATCGAGATTCGCGCCTCCGGTGCAGGTTTGCGGCTTTCCCGCACGGTTGAACGCGCCGAAACACCGCGGGAATCCTTTTCAAGCTCGATCTTCGACATCAAGAACTGGCGTCGCGGCGATGACTACCTGTTGGAAAAGCGCCGTCTTGAACGGGACGTTCTGGCGGCGGGAAATGCCGCGGCGCGCACCGCCCCCCGCCTGGCGCTTGCCCGGTTCGAGTTCGCGCACGGGTGGGGAGCCGAGACCCTGGGCATTCTGGGTGTTCTTGCGGCCGATGATCCCGCGCTGCTCAATACGCCGGCCTATCGCGCCTTGCGGGGGGGGGGCAACTTTTTGATGTCCCGTTTCGAGGAGGCAGTGGAGGATTTAAGCCACGCAAGCCTTGCCGATAACGATGAATCCGCGCTGTGGCGGGCGGCGGCCGAGGCGTCCAAGGCCATGCCGGAAGCCCAGGCGCCGTTCCTGCGTCTGCACGCCCCCCTGCTGCAAGACTATCCGTCCGTTCTCAAGACGCGCCTTGCGCAGGTCGGCGCGGAGGCGGCGCTGGCCGCAGTCGATGAGTCTGCCGCCCAGCATTTCCTTGAAATGATCCGTGCCCAAACCGACGCGCCCCAGGCGGGGATTCTTCATCTCACGGGCCGTTACAACGAACTGACCGGTGCTTTCGATGCCGCGCTGGTCAATTATGGCGACGTCGCGCGGGGAACCGATCGATATTACCAGCCCCGTGCCGCCCTGGCGCAGACCGAGCTGCAACTGCGGCTCGGGCAGATAAAACCGGCGGAGGCGATCAAGCGACTGGACCGCCTGCGCTTTGCCTGGCGCGGCGATTCGTTCGAGTTCGCCCTGTTGAAGCGTCTGGGGGAGTTGCATCTGGCGGAGGGCGATCATGGCCAGGGCTTGCGGGTCTTGAAAACCCTCACCGCCACCTACCCCGAGCATCCGGAAACCCCCCGCATTCATGAAATCATGCAGGCGGCGTTCGACAGGGTGTATCTGGGGGAAGGGAAAGAAAAATTATCCCCACTCGCCGTCATCGCCCTGCACGACGAATTTCCGGAATTGACCCCAACCGGCGCGAAGGGGGATGAGGTGATTCGCCGTCTGGCCGACCAGCTTGTGGCGGTTGACCTGCTCGACCGGGCCGCTGCGCTCCTTGACAATCAGGTCAGAAACCGCCTGACGGGACTGGACAAAACCAAGGTTGGCATACGGCTTGCCCTTGTGCAGATGCTGAACCAGCAGCCGCAAAAGGCCATCGATGCCCTGTCATCGAGTGAGGGGCCAAATCTGCCGCCCGATTTGCAGCTCCAGCGCCGCCACCTGATGGCGCGGGCGCTGGCCGATCTGGGGCGCACGGATGATGCCACTCAGCTTTTGCAGAACGATCCAAGCACCGATGGCCGCATGCTTGCGGCCGAAATCCACTGGAAGGCCAAGAACTGGGGCGAAGCGGCCAAGGCGCTGGGCGGTCTGGTCGAACCCCCGCCCCCGGGGCAAACCCTGCCAGAGGAAAAGGCCAAACACGCGCTCGACCTCGCCACGGCCTTGACGCTGGCCGGCGATGAACGTGCCGTGATGCAGGCGCGTCGCCTTTACCTGACGCCGCTCCAGGGAACCACGGTGTATGATGCTTTCAACCTGATCACCAGTAACGGCGACAACACTCCCATCAATCCCCGCCAGGTGGCGGAGCTGGCAAAGCTTGCGGAAGGATTCAAATCGTTCCTGACCGCTTATCGGGACAAGCTCAAACAAGGCAAGCTGAGCGACATCAATTGACAGGACCATGGCGCCCTTTTAAAACCCTTGCTCTCCTTCTTCCGTGCGGCCGGCGCTCAGGCGGCGGTGCGTCACCGCCAGAAGAACCTTGCGCTGCTCCACCAAAGTGAGTCTTCTCCAGGTCGTGATCTCCTCCAGCGTGCGATAGCACCCCTTGCACCATTCTGTTTCCTCGTCCATCACACAGACCCCGATGCACGGCGACAGGCCACCGGGATTCTTTTTGTTCTGGAACGGCACGATCATTGTTTCGGCCTCCTTTTTTCCGTGAACCAACGCGGCCCCTGAACCGGCACCCTCGTGCCCGTTTTTGAAACACGCCCCCCGGAGAACGGAAAAAATGCCCGCCGGAAGAGCCTTGAATCGATCATCCTCAATGGCCGGCGCTCCATCAATGCGGCGGCGAGACCGGAATCCCGTGCTTGATCAACAGCCGGTCCCACTCTTCAAGAATCTCATAGGCCAATTCGGCGATGCCGCGCGGGGTTTCGTAATTCTCGTTGCCGGCCAGTGCCGTCGCGGCGGCTTGCAACGCCGCGGCCACCAGTTTGGGATCATTGAAAGCAGACATCGAAAATGCTCCGTTCCTGTGTCATCTCATGGGGTGCCGATTGCTTCCGCTATAGCGGAGACGGAACATTTTTTCCATGCCCCGATTTTTGAATGGCCCAGGGCAATCAGATAAATCCGATGATCGTGCAGAACACCCTTGACAACGGCACGGAGACGCAATAAATTGCTGGCACTCACTGGCGGAGAGTGCTAGCATTTTTTTTGAATCGTCGGCACGTCGCTTTGCAAAAAATTCCGGAGGGTACAAGGATGAAGTTTCGTCCGCTGCATGACCGCGTTGTCGTCAAGCGCATCGAGCAGGAAAACAAAACGGCAGGGGGAATCATTATTCCCGATACCGCCAAGGAAAAGCCCCAGGAAGGGGAAGTCATCGCCGTTGGCCCGGGAGCCCGGGGAGAAGACGGCAAGATCGTGCCCCTTGACGTCAAGGCCGGGGATCGAATCCTGTTCGGCAAATGGTCGGGTACCGAGGTTAAGATCAACAATGATGAAGTGTTGATCATGAAAGAGTCCGACATCATGGGCGTCCTGGAGAAGTGATCTTTTAAGGAAAGGGTAAATTATGACTGCCAAGGAAGTCAAATTCTCCACTGATGCGCGTGCCCGTATGATGCGCGGCGTCGATATACTGGCCGATGCGGTCAAGATCACTCTGGGGCCGAAGGGCCGGAACGTGATCATCGAAAAGTCGTTCGGCGCTCCCCGCATCACCAAAGACGGCGTCACTGTGGCCAAGGAAATCGAACTGCCCGATAGGTTCGAAAACATGGGCGCCCAGATGGTCCGCGAGGTCGCGGCCAAAACCAACGACATGGCCGGGGATGGCACCACCACCGCCACCCTTCTTGCCCAGGCCATCGTCCGTGAGGGCGCAAAGGCGGTTGCCGCCGGCATGAATCCGATGGATCTGAAACGCGGCATCGATCTTGCGGTCGAAGCCGTGGTGAAGGAAGTGAAAAGCCACTCCCGGACCGTTTCCACCAACGAGGAGATCGCCCAGGTCGGCACCATTTCCGCCAATGGCGAGGTCGATATCGGCAAGATCATCGCCAATGCCATGGCCAAGGTCGGCAACGAAGGCGTGATCACGGTGGAAGAGGCCAAGGGCCTGGAGACCGAACTCGATGTCGTCGAAGGCATGCAGTTCGACCGGGGCTACACCTCGCCGTATTTCGTGACCAACGCCGAGAAAATGCTCTGCGAGCTGGAAAGCCCGTATATCCTTCTGTTCGAAAAGAAGCTGTCCGGCCTGCAACCCTTGTTGCCGGTTCTGGAATCGGTCGTTCAGTCGGGCAAGCCGCTTTTGATCGTCGCCGAAGACATCGAGGGGGAGGCGTTGGCAACCCTTGTCGTCAACAAACTTCGCGGCGGCTTGAAGGTGGCGGCGGTCAAGGCACCGGGTTTCGGCGACCGGCGCAAGGCCATGCTGGAAGACATCGCCATCCTGACCGGTGGTCAGGTGATTTCGGAAGATCTTGGCATCAAGCTTGAAAACGTCGCGCTTGACATGCTGGGAACGGCGAAGAAGATCACCATCACCAAGGATGACACGATCATCGTTGACGGCGCCGGTAACAAGAATGACATTCTTGCCCGGTGTGGCCAGATCCGCAAGCAGATCGAGGAAACGACGTCCGACTACGATCGTGAGAAGCTACAGGAACGGCTCGCCAAACTCGCGGGGGGCGTGGCCGTGGTCAAGGTGGGCGGCGCAACCGAGATCGAGGTCAAGGAGAAGAAGGATCGGGTGGATGATGCCCTGCACGCCACCCGCGCCGCGGTGGAAGAAGGCGTCGTCGCCGGTGGCGGCTGCGCCCTGCTCTATGCCATCAAGGCTCTGGAGAACGTGAAGACCGCGAACAGTGACCAGAAAGTCGGCATCGAAATCGTTCGCCGCGCGCTCCAGTGGCCGGTGCGTCAGATCGCCGAAAACGCTGGTCACGACGGCGCCGTGGTTGCCGGCAAGCTGCTGGAGAGCCATGATATCAACTGGGGTTTCGACGCCCAGGAGGGAGTGTACTGTGACATGATCAAGGCCGGGATCATCGACCCGACCAAGGTGGTGCGCACGGCCCTTCAGGATGCCTCGTCGGTGGCGGGTCTGTTGATCACCACCGAGGCCATGATCGCCGAGAAGCCGGACAAGAACCCGTCTCCGCCGGGTGGTGGTGGCATGGGTGGTAGCGGCATGGGCGGCATGGATTTCTGAGTCGCTGCCGCGCTGAAATTGAACGGAAGCGTGTGGGGGAGGGCGTGCCTTCCCCCACATTTTTTGTCTTGATTCCGTATGACCAGAACCATACTCTCACCGTATCTGCGTGTTCTGGATTGTTCACGAAGACGATCGGATCAATCATTCTCACATCTCATAAAGACCTCGCAAAAGACCACCGCCTCCTTTGTCAGTAAAGTTACTGTATGACATCGCCTCCACCGGCGGTGAGAGCGTTGAGTATTGCCTACTAGATTTTTCCTGTTGTGTTCTCGCAGAGAATCTCGCACGATACTGTGAATCGGCGGAGTGGTTTTAGTTCTGTTGTCGGAGATGTCCCTTCATGATCATGTTACGTGGCGATGCGCTGGCACCGCGCGATGCGGATACTCAAACGCCGCGGGCGGCAGCAAAGGATTTCTATAAAACTGGACACCTCCGGAAACTGGCGCCGCGCAGTGATTCGTGATTCTCTCTCTTGTGGTGACGTGCTAGGGGGCTGGGCATGAAG
>WOUV01000116.1 GCA_009773045.1 Rhodospirillaceae bacterium
CGATTCAATCACCGCCATGCAGGATGACGCCGCCTTGTGTCACGTCGTCTCCTCGAGAGAAGACCTGCTGGTCCGTGTCATGGATCAACTCGCCGGCGGCGGGGATAATCCCTGTCCGCTCGGCGGTGGTGGCTTGGGGCGCGATGAAAATGCCCATGAGACCCTCCGTCCCAGAGTGATGAGGGGCACGGCATCGAGACGCCGGCCCAGGATCAGAACCCCCGCCGTGGCGGGCTGCTGCGTCGTGGATGGTGCCGTCCGCCCCACACGCCGACGATGTGCCGCACCGTCCCTCCGCCAGCAGGCGGAGGCTGAAGGGTCCCTGCGCGGGCAGGCGGTATTCAGTGTCGATCCACCCCACGGGGGCGGGTGGACGGGCGGTTTCGGCGGCCTCGGCCCACACCACTGACGGGACATCGCGATGGAACAGGCGCACCCCCGCGGTGTCGGTGCGGCGCAGGATCACCGCCCCCGCCCCCCAGATCCAGCCCTTGGGCCAGAGAGACCTGGCCGGCGCCGGCGGTGGCCTGGCCGGCGCCAAGGGTCCAGGTCGTCCGCCTGAGGGTGGCGCCGGAAAGGGACACCAGGATGGTGGCTGCGGCGAGGAGGCGCTCAGAATGTGCGCGACGGTGATCGCCACCGGGCACCCACGATCACATAGTCCTGCCCTTCCACCAGGGCGGCGGTGGAGGCCGGCGACACAAGATCCACGCTGTCGTCGCCGGCGACGGTGGACACGCCCCCAATCTCCAGGGTATCGGCGAGCGTCGCGAGCGGGTGGAAAAACTCGAAGAAAAAGCGCGCCGCTCCATAGTCGTCGCGCGCGTCCATCTGCGCGTCCCGCACATCCAGCCGGGCGGCCAGGGCGGAGACTTCAACAGCCGGGCCAGCACGGCGGCGATGGTATGGCGGCCTGCACGTCGGCTTGCAGGGACGCCGGATCAAAGGACCCCTCGCCAGTGGCGGCCAGCAGCAGATCGATCCGTTGGCGCAGGGCATTGACCTGGCCGGCTTGGTCGAGGAGCAGTGCCGTCAGGGAGGAGGTCCCTCCATACACGCGATGGGGGTTAAAGCCCGTGCCGCGCGCCCAGTGTTCCAGGTTCGTCAGCCGGGCGCGGGCGTCCATCAGGCTGTCGGTGAGGCTGGTCAGCAGGGTGAGCAGCCGGGGCGAGATGCACCGCCGGATGGGCCTCCGCCCGCCCTTCCGGGCCGACCGTGACGGCGCCCGCATCGGAGGAGGCCCGCCCCAAAACCACATGATGCGAGGCCGGCTCGGCGCACTCGGTTTCTTGCCCCAGGACATCCAGCACGATCCACCAATTCCCCGGTCCGGGCAGAGGATCCCCTCCTCTTCGGAAGACGTGCGTACCGTCAGCGAAAACCCATCACGCTCCACCACGGCGACCGCATCGCTTTTCACGCGCACGGTAAAACCGCCGCCGGGAGCCCGTTCAAACCCCCAATAGATGCCGGGTTCCCGGCCAACGTGCGGTTCAGCGCATAGCTGGCATACCGTTCCTGCCATTTGACATCGGCGATCAGAGCCATGGGTCGTCACTCCGTGGGGAAGGTGAGGTGGATGTAATGCTCGTAATGTTTGTCTGGCGTGATCCACTCCGGCAGGAAAGTCACCGCCGCCACCAGCGTGTCGGTCTGGTCGAACAGGCCCAGGACCGTGGCCCTGGTGGGGTCGGCGATGGCGCCAACGATGCACTTGAACAGGGCGGTTCGTTCTCCGCCACGCCCTCCGGGAAGCCCGTGAAGAAGACGCCGGGGCCTCGAACGGCGGTGGGCTGCGGCGGCGCCGGTCTCATCGAGCCAGCCCACCCCCAGGCGGAAGGTGGCGATGCGCGGGCAGCCGCTCTCCCCTAGGGCGGCGGCGAGACGACGGTACAGCCCGCGCAGCACCCGGGCGTGCTTCCAAATTTCAGACATGGCCGGCCTTCTTCCCTTCTTCTATGGTCTCCATCGGCAGGTCGAGGGGCGAGAAATCGGCAGGCAGGGCCTCGAGCGCGGGGCCGTGATCATAGCCCATCAGGGGCGCGGCGCCGGTGGTGCGCATCGATGCCTTGATGCTGACCACCGGCGCCATGGCGACCCTGACGGTCCCGTTGAGGTCGGCAGGACCGTCACGCCCCTCCGGGCGCCGTGACCGGCAGGGTATCGGCGCCGCCGATGATCCGTTCCAGATGGTCCAGGTCCATCGTCCCTCGTGATAGGGAAGGCACAGGTCCAGGGACGGGCCGGCCGGCAAGGCCCGGACAGGGGCGCCCGACGCGGATCGGGGCGGAGGTGTCGTCATGCGCCTCTGATCAAGGGGGTCGCGGTCGAGGGGGGCCACGTCGGCGGCGCGTGCGTCAAAGCCCACCGCACCGGCCACGGGCGTGCGGTCCGCGGCGCGACGCCCATCCCCCCGGCGCGACGGGCGGGAAGGACATCGCCAGGTCAAGCACGAAGGCCAGCCAGACGACGCGCATCACGTCGCCCAGGATGTCCCGGATCTGAAACAGCGCGGCGCAGCCGGTCAGGTCCACCGGCCGGTCGCCGGCGCGCCACTCCAGATGCTCGCGCCACGTGGCGCCGGCGTAACAGGTCAGGTCCTGACGGTCGGGTTCGAACATCGTCGTCACGCCAGCCAGGGGGTGACCAAAAGGGTCGCCGTGTCGCGGTAAATATTGGTCGCGCCCATCGCGTCGCGCTCGGCTTTGGCCAAGGGTTCCCCTGATCGTGAAGCGCCGACGCCGCCGCCCGTGGAGGAAGGGCTTTCCAGGGCCGAACTGGAACGCCGCCTGGCCGCCGTCCGGCTACGGCGGGAGAAGTTGGCGCATGACCGTGAGGCGGGAGAACTATGCGATCGCGCCACGGTGCTGCGGACAGGCTTCGCCCATGGCCGACAAATACGCGACCGACTGATGGCGTTCTGTGTCACCTTTTCGGTGCGCGCCGGGGGAATGTTGGGCTGTGACGCCGACGCGCCTTGCGGAAAATTCTGGAAGAAGACGTACGCGCCCTTCTGTACGAGATTTCCAAGACTCCCGTGCCCTGGGATGAAAAACCGTCGTCGCTTGGGAGTTCGCCGAAACCGTCTTCCGCCGGGTTCCATCTGTCGGCCTTATACAGCCCATGGCTGACCTGGGGACAGGCCACGCGGAAGTTCCGCGAGGCCGGCAAGGACACGGAGAATCGGCTGGGGACGGGACGAGGAGGCCTGGTCCCTGGGGTATTGGGTGGTGCGCGACGATCCGTCGGGCACGTCCGTCTGGGCCGAGCTTGATCGTCTGATCAACCGTTCCTGGCCGCACCGACGGGCCGTTCATGACCTTCCCGTTGCCGCCGTGGCGATTGACTCCGGGGGACACCATACGACCAGCGTTTACACGTTCACCACGCCCCGCCTGGCGCGCAAGGTTTACGCCATCAAGGGCCGGGGAGGTCCTGGCCTGGCGCCGTGGCCGCAGCGGGTATCGAAGGGGAGCGGCGCGCTGGCGCATCCGGTGTTTGTCATTGGCGTTGACGGCCTGAAGGATGCCCTGGCCGCGCGCCTGCGTCTGGCCGAAGGACCGGGCCGCTGGCATTTCCCCAAGGACCGGGATACGCAATGGTTCGAGCACCTGACATCCGAGACGCGGTTCAAGCGGGACCATCCCTACAAGGCCTGGGCGCCGCGCACGTCGTCAGTTCGGTGCGAAGTCTGGGACACCACCGTCTACGCCTTGGCCGCCCTGCATAGCCTGTACGTGTCGGGCTTGCGCCTGCCGCCGCGGCGATCGAGAGCGTTCCCCTGAAAGCCGCCCTGCGCCCCGGCCAAGGGATTCCCCTGCCCGCCGGGCCGAAGATCATCCGCTCCCGATTCATGGAACAGGGAATGGGGGGGGTGAACGCCACTGTGACGCGCGGATTTTCTTCAACCGTGGTCGTATGTTTCCCCTGAAACATCAATCCATAGTACGTGAAAGACGCGCGCGTCGCGAAATCCAAGGAAGCGGGCAAGCCGGCCAAAACGGAACGCGATAATCTGATTACGTTTGTCATCCGGCACGGTATCAGGGAGTGAGACAGTCAAGCGGCTGATTTTCTCAAACCCCAGTCCCTGCCGGGGCGTATTGATGATTTCAGCCCATGTCATCAAAGAACGGTCTCGTAAGGCGAGAGCAAAATCTGCCCTCTCTGGTTGAGCGCATTTTGTCAGATTAAACCTCGCGTCAGGAACAAGATATTCAAGGCTGAAATGAGGCTTCAGGGTATTGGCATCGATGGAAGCGGGATGTGGGGCCGCAAGCCTCCCGCTTCCCAAGAGAAGCGGCTTGCGAACTTTACCCATGGTCCGGTCTATCGTTGGTCACTTGTGTCTGGAAGTAGCGTTGCAAGGCTTCGTCGGTGATCGGGACATTACGATAAGGAGTTTCTTTCCAGGGCGCTTCTTCGTGCGTCATGTTGCGCAACTTCCACGCCGAGAACTGACCGTACGTATTCCAGACATCGTTGAGCAAGTCTCGTTGTTCAGCCGAGAGAGAAACAGACGTCCCTATGGGGGGAACGGGAAGAGGCATGCTCCCATGTTGCCTGAAGACCTGCCAGACAGAGAGGATCACGGGACCATGGTCCCACGCTTCGATCATGTCAGGAAACAACCGGCATCCAAAAAGAGCAAGATGAAAGCCTTGCGCATAGTACAAAAGCTTTTGCAACTTCAAATGTGTCAAGCCCTCGCTATCCTCGTCGGCGGCTGCGATCAACAGGAAATATTTGGCTACATCGTGCGCGGTTGCCATCGTTCTTCTCCCACAATGCTCCTAACAACGCTTCAGCATGCGACAGGCCTGGAGTGTCGTCAAGCCATGAGCCGATGGTTTCGGGCCGAAGATCACCTGCTCCCGCTTCATGGAACAGGGAATGGGGGGGGGGTGAAAAGCATTACGGGAAATCCCGCAATGGAACAGAATCAAAGGATCACGCCGCCACGCGCCAACCGTTGGACGTTTCTTCGAACACAGCATGACCATATTCGGCTTCATCGATTTCCGCCAGCAAATCCACAAGATTCAGGGCCGTGCTGTTGCCGGCTTCTTTCAGGGCGAAGAACAACCGCAAGGCACGATCGGCCGTACCGGGAATCGGTGTGTGGTTTGGATTCCCAGCGTGTGACCGTGACTCTTTTGGTACCAAGGATGCGTTGTGGCGCACCACTTCTGTCGGCCTGTGTGGAAACGCTTCGTCACCACGCTATACCTGACCGGAGACCTGCCCGCTCGCGACTTCGCAAACAACGCCTGCGCTGCAAACATTCTTCTTGACCCTGGAGTTAGCTCCAAGGTTTATCCTGTCATTGTGACGGGGCGGGTGCGTTTGCATCATGCCCAGCGTCACCGACATGAGAAGGAGCGTAGTCATGACTGCCAATCGCACAATTGAAGTGTTCAGCGCCGGTTGCCCGGCCTGTGACGAGGTGGTTTCCCTGGTGCAAGGACTCGCCTGCCCGTCGTGCGCAGTCGATGTACTCGACACGCGCGACATCGGGGTGGCCAAGCGCGCCAAGGCGCTTGGGGTGCGCTCGGTGCCGGCCGTGGCGATCAACGGTCAACTGGCCGGCTGCTGCGCCGGGCGTGGCGTGGACGAGGCGAGTCTGCGGGCCGCCCGGTCTCGGCCAGCCATGATCGCCGTACCGTGTTGACCATTGGCAAGCTGGCCCAGGCGGGAAGCATCAGCACTGACGCGCTGCGCTACTACGAGCGTGAAGGTCTGCTGCTTCCCGCCTCCAAGACCGATAGCGGCTACCGCCTCTATGGTCAGGATGCCGTGCGCCGGGTGCGCTTTATCCAGCACGCCCAGGCCTGCGGTTTCACGCTTGCCGAAATCCGCGAACTGCTGCACCTGCGCCAGAACGACCGCGCCTGTTGCAACGACGTGCGGCAGCGTGCCATCGAGAAGAAGCTTCAACTCGCCGCCAAGATCCGCGCCATGCAGACCATGTCTGCCGCGCTCGACCGGCTTATCGTCGCGTGCGCGGACGGGACGCAATCGGTGGATGAGTGCCCGATCCTGGCCGCCCTGGAGCAGGTTGAGGGCGGGGAGGAGGCACCGTGAAGATCGAGTTCTTCCATGCACCTGGCTGCGAACGCTGCGCGGCAGCCGAGTTACAGGCGATTGCAGTCGCTGTTGGTGGCGTCGAGTGGTGCGCAGTGAACGTGCTCGACTCGCTCGACCGCGCGGTCGAGTTGGGCGTGCTGACGCTGCCCGCGCTTGCCATCGACGGCGAGTTGGTTTTCACCACACTGCCATCGGCAGCGCAGCTTACGGCCGCGTTGCTTGCCTCCCAAAGCCTGTGGGCAGCCAGCGGCATCAGCCTGCTGGCCGGATTGTTCTTTAGCCTCAGCCCCCTGGCCATCGCCGCGCTGCCGGTGCCGCTTGCCTATGTAACCCATGCTCGCGCCCCGAAGGAAGCGGCCCGTTTCGGCCTGAGTTTCATCGCCGGCATGATCGGTGCCCATGCGGTGCTCGGTCTCGTGGCCAGTTTCGGCGGACAGGCGGTGCAGGTTTTGCTGGGCCACTACTAGGGATTATTGCTTGGCCCCTGGCTGATCCTCATCGGCTTGCTGTGGACGGGATGGATCAAGATGTCGTTGCCGGCGCTGGGGTTCAAGGCCAGAAGGGTGAGTACCGGATGGAGCGCCTTCGCGCTCGGCGTGCCGTTCTCGGTAGCCATCTGCCCGTCGTGTGCGCCGGCGTTGGCCGTGCTGTTGGGCGCCGCGGCGGCGAGCGGCTCGCCGTGGATGGGCTTGGCGATGCTCGCCAGTTTCGGCGTAGGACGCGCGATTCCGTTGGCGCTCGCGGCGGTGGCGATGGAATGGGTCGAACACCTGAAGCCCCTCGGACGGTTCCGCCGGGCATTCGAACTCGCCGGCAGCGTGCTGCTGATGCTGACCGGTACGCATCGTTCCATGCCGGCCCAAGCACGGACGTCTGAATTGCCGGCGCTGCGCTGGCTTGCATTGCTGTTCTCGACCGGCACATTGGTGTGCTGCGCGCTGCCGATCCTACTGGTTTCCCTCGGCCTCGGCGTCGCTTTCGCCGCGTTGACGTCCACGTTTCCCGTCCTGGTCACGCTGACCGAGCATAAGACCTGGGTATTCGGCTTCTCGTCCGCACTCATCGCCGCCGCCGGATACAGCACGTTCCGGCCCGGCCGGAGCTGCCTAGCCGATCCCGCGCTCGCGGCCGCCTGCGAGCGGGCGCACGGCTTAAGCGTCAAGGTGTTCTGGATCACGCTGGGGATCTGGGGCATCGGGTTTGTCATGGCTTACCTGGCGTTGCCGGTTCGCATCTTGCTCGGCAACTGATTGCCATCGAAGGAGGTCCATCATGAAAATTCTTCGTCTTAAACTTGCGATTGTGGCCCTGGTGCTCTGCATGCCGCTGCTGGCTTGGGGTGCACAGTTCCAGGTGGTGGACATCGACGTGCAGGGCATGACCTGCCCCTTCTGCGCCTACGGGCTGTCCAAGAGCCTCACCAAGGCGTCTGAGGTGGACAGCGCGGACGCGAGCCTGAAAGAGCACAAGGTCCGCATCGTGTTGAAGCCGGGTGCCCAGCCGGACCTCGACCGGTACAAGAAGCTCATCCATGAGGCTGGTTTCACGCCCGGTGATGCGCGTGTCTCCATGGAGGAAGTCAAATGAAACGCGCAGCCTTGCAGGGAAGTATACTGGTCGTCTTGTGCGCATGGATGAAAATTGCCTGGGCAGCGCCACTCACCTTCAATACGGCCCTGCCCATCTCCAAGGATGAGTGGATTCTGCGCGAACAGTTCGTGTTCATGAAGAGTACCGACGACCCGTCGCCGATGAACCGCCGCATGGAGGTGTCCGCTCTCATGACGACGCTCGGCTACGGCGTGAGCCGCGACTTCGCCGTGTTTACCGTATTGCCGTATGCCGACAAGCGGCTGTCCATGGATATGGATGGCCAAAACGTAACCCGCAGCCGGTCGGGTCTCGGCGACGTGGCGATCATGGGCCGCTATACGGTGTATGAGGACAACGGGCCGGAACACACGTTCCGCATCGCGCCGTTTGCCGGCGTCAAGGCGCCGACCGGCAGCGACCAGGCATCGGATGGCCTCGGGCGCTTGCCACCACCGCTCCAGAGCGGCTCAAGATCGTGGGACTGGCAAGGAGGCGCGGTCGCCTCGTTCCAGTCGCTCGACTGGGGCTGGGACGTACAGCTTGCGCATCAGGCCAATGGGGAAGCAATAGGTGATCGCACCGGAGGCTTGCGCCAGCTTCGTCGCCAATATGGAGGATGTGCTGGATGTCTATCAACGACCACGCGATCCCGCCCGGCCCC
>WOUV01000117.1 GCA_009773045.1 Rhodospirillaceae bacterium
TGGCCGCGACGGCGCCCACCGTCGTCGCGAACAAAGCCGCCAGCATGACGCCCAGCTTGATCGTCATGCGCAATTCCATCGCCTTCATGTCGGACCGGATCGCGGTGCTCTCGGCCTTCATGTCGGCGCGCATCGTAGCGTTCTCGGCCTTCATGTCGGACCGGATCGCGGCGTTCTCGATGGCTTGCCGATGTTCCGATTCGCGTAGGGCAGACTTGACGTCGGCGATGGCTGCCATGGTTTCGGCCTGGGCCTCGCGCAAGTCGGCCTTGGTGGTTTCGGCCAGACGCTCAATGTCAACAGCCAGACGATCGGTGTCGGCCTTATTCGCCGCGGCCAGACTCCCGATGTCGGCCTTGTTCGCCGCGGCCAGACTCTCGATGTCGGCCTTGTTCGCCGCGGCCAGACGATCAATCTTGGCTTCCAGGCGAAGTTCCGATTCGCGCACGTCGGCCTTTGTGGCGACTTCGGCGATGGCGAACGCTTCGGCCAGGGCTTCGGAGACATCGGCGGCTTGCTGATGCTCAAAGCCCGCGGCTTCCAGTTTGCGCGCCAGTTTCAAGGTGTCGAAGGCAACAGCGGCGGCCATGGGAAATGCTCCTGAGATTCCATTCCCCAAACTTGGGCCGGGAGAAAGGCAGAGTCAACGGAGAAACAGAAAAGCACGGAAAAGCCATAACGATGAATCCCCCGCTCTGTCATCGCCTCCCTCCCTTTCTGCCTATTTTTTCATCGTCACCCTTCGTCACCTTCCCCTTGACCTGCGATGGACGCCATGCATTGCGCCGCTTTTCCCGCCGCGTCCTGACACTGGACTGACACGAGCATCTCGGGAAGATGAAGGGGAAGCGATAACCAATTGATTCCCTTGGCCTCCCCGACAGGATTTGAACCTGCGACCTACAGATTAGGAATCTGCCGCTCTATCCTGCTGAGCTACGGGGAGTCGTCACGCGGACACCATACCAGCCCCCGATCCTGGGGTAAAGATTCCAGGGCCATCGGGCGAAGGAACCGCATAACCCCTTCGCCGGCGCTCCCCGCCGCCACCAGCGCCAACGTTCCCCCAGGCGCAAGCACTAAAAGCGCCATGCAGTGCGGCAGAACGCCACTCGAAGGGGACGCGCACAGGGATTACGAGGTTGTCTTGCGTCCCTCGACCATGGCGAACATGCCAAATGGTGGCAGACGATGGACCGGTCCCACCTCGATGCCATTGGCGCGGTCCAGCAACGGACGCAAGGGGAAATAGGGACGCCAGCCCAAGGCATTCGAGAACCGGGACAGCGGCCGCTGGATCAATGGTCCCATGTGGCCCGTTTCGGCGGTGAAATGGTTGAGAACGATCACGGTGCCTCCGGGGCGGCACACCCGAATCAATTCAGCCAGCGCCTGCCCGGGATCGGGCACCACCGACAACACGTACATGGCGACCACAACGTCGAAATCATCGTCGGGATAGGTCAGGTGCTGAACGTCCATGACATCCAGGGCCTTGACCTGTGTCAGCCCGTGACGGGCCACCCGCCGCTTGGCCTGCGCCAGCATTTCAACCGAAAGGTCAATGCCAACCACCTGCAAGTCGTGGCGGTAAAGCCCAAGCGACAGGCCGGTGCCGACGCCCGCTTCCAGAACCCGCTGCACCCGCGGCATGTGGTTGATTTGCGAGACCACGCGCCGCCGGCCAGTTTCGAACACCTTGCCGAACACGACATCGTAAACCTTCGCATAGCGTCGATAGGCCGCCAGCACAGAAGATGTTTTCATGTTTTCCGATCTATTCCCGCTGCCTTCGTGCCGCCCTTTTCGTGCCAGCGACCCTTTCAGGTCTGAACCAGCGTGGTTGTTTCGGACAGGCTTGCACTTCTGTCAAGAAGATAATCGCACGCCGGGCCATCGGGTGTGCCATGGTTTGTTCCTTCCCTCGGGCGGCCGCGGCCCTTGGCCCCCCGGGGGATGGGATCATTCCTTCAACAGGGGAATCACGTCTTCACCTGTGGACAAACGGACAAAAGCATCGACTCGGCCGCCGTATTTGTCGGGGCGCACGCCGGAAAGCCAGACATTCCCGCCGCCAATCACGGCCGCAAGGCGATCGCGCGCCGCCGTGCCGGCCGCACCGGGCAGTTCAGGGGCGTTGAATCCCCGCAAACGCACCCGGGTCGTCTGGAACAGCCCCAGCCACACGTGAACCCTCCCCACGAACGTATCGCCATCAATGATTCGCAGAACCTCTGCCTGAAAGGGACCCGCCAGCTCCTCTGCCCACGCCGGAGTCGCCAGCAGACACACCGCCCCCAGGGCGGCAAAACATGAACGAAACATGGTCGGCACCGCCGGGCGGAGGCCAGGGAGACGCATAGGAACGGCGAGCCGGAGTTAGACCCCGGCTCGCCGGCGCCCGCCCTCAGCCCGGTCCTTCCCCTTCCCGCCGCATGCACGATGCGACAAGACTGTGGAAACGCCGTCCCGTCGGATATAGTAGGGATTAACCATAGCCTTGCTCCGTTTTGTAATGCGTTGAAGCGAGGTTGCGGCCAGGGACGGATCGGTGCGCTTACACCGTTCCGTCCCGCTCCCGCCCCATTCATTGGGCGGAACGCAATTCCTACCTTAATCTGTTTCGCGCCCACAATCCACCCCAAAATGGAGAATAGGGCGGCCGGCATCGCACGAGACTTGACTTCGGTTCGTCCCCACGCCAGGGTAGGGCGAGAGCATCGGAACCTGTTGGAAAAACGCACACGTGAAGGTCGATGGAAAATCCTGGCGTACCATTTGGGGCGCCGATGAGAACCGGGGGGGGGTGGAGATCATCGATCAGACCGCGCTGCCCCATGCCTTCCGCACCGTGACTCTCGAAACGGTGGCCGATGCCGCTCGGGCCATCAAAACCATGCAGGTGCGCGGGGCGCCCCTGATCGGGGTGACGGCGGCCTATGGCCTTGCCCTGGCCATGCGGGAAGACCCAAGTGATGCCAACCTGCACCAGGGGAGTGCCCTTTTGCTGGCGACACGCCCGACGGCGGTCAATCTGCGCTGGGCGGTGGAGCGGATGAACGCCCATCTCGCGCCGCTGTCCTCCGCTGAACGCGCAGGCGCCGCTTGGCAACAGGCCGCCGTCCTGTGGGCGGAAGACATCGCCATCAATCAGGCCATCGGGCAGGCTGGCCTTGGCCTGTTGCGGTCTTTGTGGGAGGCCAAAGGGTGCCGCCCCCTTGACATCCTCACCCATTGCAATGCCGGGTGGCTGGCGACGGTTGACTGGGGCACCGCCCTTGCCCCCGTTTACATGGCGCACGACGCAGGCCTGCCGCTCCATGTCTGGGTCGATGAAACCCGCCCGCGCAATCAGGGCGCCAGTCTGACGGCGTGGGAATTGGGCCGGCACGGCGTGCCGCACACGGTGATCGTGGACAACGCCGGCGGCCATCTGATGCAGCACGGACGTGTTGATCTGTGCCTTGTCGGCAGCGACCGGACCACCCGGCGCGGCGATGTCTGCAACAAGATCGGGACCTATCTGAAGGCCCTGGCCGCCCACGACAACGGGGTGCCGTTTTATGTCGCCTTGCCCGGTTCCACGATCGACTGGACCTTGAGTGACGGAATTGCCGAAATTCCCATCGAACAACGGGGGGCGGAGGAGATTTCCCACATGACGGGACGTACCGGGGAGGGAACGCTTGCCACGATCACCCTCACGCCACCGACGAGCGCGGTTGCAAACTATGCTTTCGACGTGACGCCGGCCCGGCTGGTGACGGGGCTGATCACCGAACGGGGCCTCTGTCCGGCCTCTGGCCTGTCAACCCTGTTCCCGGAGCATGTCTCCCCCCAGGCCCACCAGGGCGGCGGAGCGGACAAGGAGCAAAAACCGTGACCTGCGATGTCCTCATCATCGGCGGTGGGCCAGGCGGATATGTGTGTGCCTTGCGGGCGGCGCAGCTTGGCCTGAAGGTGGTCTGCATCGACCAGCGGGCCGCGCTGGGCGGCACCTGCCTGAATGTCGGCTGCATTCCGTCCAAGGCCCTTTTGCACTCCTCGCATCTGTTTGACGAGGCGCGCCACGGCTTTGCCAGCCATGGCATCGACGGTGGCGCGGCGGTGACCGTGGATCTGAAAACCATGATGGCCCGCAAGACCAGGATCGTCGAAGGGCTGGCGCAAGGCATCGCGATGCTGTTGCGCAAAGGCGGCATCGAACACGTGGCCGGGACGGCCTGCCTTGCGGGTGGGGGGCGGGTGCGGGTGGGGGAACGGATGCTGGAAGCCCGTGCCATCGTCATCGCCACCGGCGCCGAGCCTGTCCCGTTGCCGGGTGTGCCGGTTGACGAGGAGCGCATCGTCACATCGACCGGGGCCTTGTCCCTGACCACGGTGCCGGAACACCTTGCGGTCATTGGGGCCGGCGCCATCGGGTTGGAACTGGGGTCGGTCTGGAAACGGCTGGGTGCCCGGGTCACCGTCATCGAATATCGGGATCATATTTTGCCGCCCATGGATGGCGAGGTGCGTCAGTCCATGCGGCGCCTTTTGGAACGGCAGGGCATGACCTTCAAACTGGCTCGCAAGGTGATCGCCGCCGAACGCCCGCCCCAGGGTGGGGTGGCCTTGACGCTGGAGCCGGTCGCCGGTGGAACCACGGAAAGCCTTGCCGTCGATGTCGTGCTGGTGGCCGTGGGACGGCAGCCCTGTACCGGATCGCTGAACCTCGCGGAGGTGGGGGTTGCCTGTGACGCGCGGGGATTCGTTGTCGTCGATGGTCAGTTCCGCACGACCGTTACGGGCATTCATGCCATCGGCGATGTGATCGGCGGCGCCATGCTGGCCCACAAAGCCGAAGAGGAAGGCATCGCCCTGGCCGAACACCTAGCCGGGCGGGCCGGGCATGTGAACTACGCGGCCGTGCCGTCGGTGGTGTATACGGCGCCCGAGGTGGCGGCGGTGGGCCGGACCGAGGAAGATCTGCGGGAGGCCGGCGTGGCGTACACGGTTGGCCGCTTTCCGTTTGCAGCTAACGCGCGTGCCCGCTGCAACGGGGAAACCGAGGGCTTCGTGAAAATCCTGGCCGATGCCCGCACCGACCGGGTCCTGGGCGCCCACATCATCGGTCCCCAGGCGGGCGAGTTGATCGCCGCGATGGTGCTGGGGGTCGAATTTTCCGCCGCCGCCGAAGACATCGCCCGCACCTGCCATGCCCACCCTTCCCTGGCGGAAGCCGTGCGCGAGGCCGCCCTTGCCGCCGGCGAGGGGGCGCTGCATCTTTCTTGAAAAAGTTTAGAATCGAGGGGGTATGGGGGAGGCCGTGCCTCCCCCACATTGTGTTATTGGCGTCGTGTACACCGTGCGAATTTTTGCCCGGGAATCGTCACCCCCAGCAGCAGGCCCCACACGATCCAGACGATTTCCTGTCCCCGCCGCAGCACAGCGATGGCCATGGCACTGGAGGCCGGCAAGCCAAGACCCGTGCAGATGGCCCAGAAAATCCCTTCCTGGGCGCCGACCGACGCCGGAATGAAAAAGGTTCCCGCCCGCACCATCTGCACCATGGCCTCGATGATCCAGGCATCGGTCAGGGGGATAGCGCTGCCAAGGAAGCGGGCCGCATAATAAATCTGAACGGCGCCCAGAACCCAGTTGCCCGTCGCCAGAAACAGGGCAAGGACAAACCGACGGCGCGCCCCGGTATAGAACGCCATCAGGCGATGATCCATGTCCGTGAGAGAATCCAGCATGGTTCGGACGGAACGATTGGCCTTCATGCGTGAAAGCCGGTTGCCGATGCGTGACGTGACTTGCCAGCGCTGCACGGCGAAAAAGCCGGCGATCGCCACAGTGAAAACACCGGCCCCCACCCCCGCCGTCGTCGTCAGCGACGCCGGCACGGCGGGCTGCAACAAGACAAGCCCGAAGCCGATGCCAAGAAAAACGACCAGTCCGATCAGATTGATGGTTTTCGCAAGAATCAGGGAGGCGATGCCCTCGCGGTACTCCAGACCATGGCGGTGTTTCAGCAGCATGGCCTTGACGGGTTCCCCTCCCATGCCGCCTGCCGGCAGCACCATATTGAAGGCCTCCCCCACCATCCGCACTTTCCATGATCGGTAGATCCACGGCAGGGTTACGGGCACGGTGACCAGGGTCAGGTGCCACGAGAGTGAATCAACCACGAAGACCGCAAGGTACACGCCAAGAATCACGCAAACGCCTGCGGCGCCGACTTCGGTGGCCTTGGCCAGCACGACCCCGGGATCGGCAAGCCACAAGATGTATGCGAACAGGCCCGCTCCTGCGGCAATCGCCCCCTCGATTCCTTTTCTGTCCTGATTTCTCTGGATCCTATTCTCCGGAATTTGCAAAAGGCCGGCGCGCCCGCAAAGCGGTCAAAAGCGTGCCGTCGTCAAGATAATCCAACTCGCCCCCCACCGGCACCCCATGGGCCAGGGCGGAAATATGCACCCGGGTTTCCTTCAACCGTTCGGCAATGGCATGGGCCGTCGTTTGGCCTTCCACCGTGGCCCCGAGAGCCAGAACAACCTCGCGCACTCCTGACGTTTCCGCCCGGACAATCAAGGATTCCAAACGCAGATCGTCCGGCCCCACGCCGTCCAAAGCCGACAAGACCCCCCCCAGGACATGATACCGTCCCCGAAACGCCCCCGACCGTTCCAAGGCCCACAGATCGGCGACTTCCCGCACCACACACAACACCGAAGAATCACGCCGTGAATCGGTACAAAGGACACACGGATCATCGGTATCGACATTGCCGCACACCGAACAGAAACGCACCCGTTCCGCCACATCGGTCAACGCCTGGACCAAAGGGGTCAACAGGGCGCTGCGTTTTTTGATCAGCGCCAGGGCCGCCCGCCGCGCCGACCGTGGCCCAAAACCCGGCAGACGTGCCAGCGTTTGGATCAGGCGTTCGATGGCGGGACCGGCCATAATGGAAAAAGTGTCAGAACGGCAACTTGAAATCAAGCGGCAGTTCCAGACCGCCCGTCATCTTGGTCATGGCTTCCCGCACCCGGATCTCCACCTTGTTCTTGGCATCGGTATAAGCGGCGACGATCAGATCTTCCAGAACCTCCGGCTCGTTGGGATCGAGCAGATTCTTGTCGATGGTGATCTTACGCAGATCCCCTTTGCCGTCCAGAACCATCTGAACCATGCCGCCCCCCGAAAGGCCGCTGATTTCCATTTGAGCAAGGTGTTCCTGCAATTCGGTCACCTTGGCCTGCATCTGTTGCGCCTGCTTCATGAGCTGGCCGAGATTCTTCATGACGGGTCATCCTCTTCCATTTCAGGTATCGAGTCGTTTTCGTAAAGACAGGGCAGGGGTTCGTCTTTTCCACATTCCGTCTTTTCCGTCTTTTCAGCCGTGGGACGCACAGTGGTGATATCGGCCCCCGGAAAGGCTTCGAGCACCGCCTTGACCAAAGGATGCCCAGCCACTTCGGCAATCAACCGCTCCTTGGCGTTCCGGTCCTGCTCGGCCAGAGTCGCCTCGCCCTGTTCATTGGAGACGCTGACCACCCAGCGCCGGCCGGTCCATTCGCCCAACAAACGGGCGAGCCGCGGGGCGAGATCACGCGGAGCATCGGAGGTCGGCCGGAATTCGATGCGGCCCGGTTCAAAGCACACCAGATGAAGCTGGTCGGTCAAGTTGAATGAGAACAAGACCTCTCCCTTGACACGGCACAATGCCACGATCTCGGCCAGAGAACCCGGATCGGCCAGGGGATCGGTCTGTGGAGAAGGGGTGGGAACGGGAACTTCACGGGGAGCCGGCACGAAAGCCCGCGGCGGGGCAGCGGACGGCGCGCCCGCTCCCTCATCCCGGGGAGACGATGCCCGCATGGCGGCGATCGTTTCGGCCGGGGTGGGCAGATCGGCGGCATAGGCCAG
>WOUV01000118.1 GCA_009773045.1 Rhodospirillaceae bacterium
GCGCGAAAGGACTCCGCGGCAGGACTCCGCTCGTGCGCGGCAGATGGTCCAAACGTTCAACCTCTGCCATCAGACTCGTCGTGTGCCAATGGCCGCGACAGGCAGGACGATCGGCAAAACACACCCCCCCATCGGGCAGAATCCGGGCACGCAGGAACGCAACATAGGCCGGCCACTCCGGCCCGGAAGCCCCCGTCCAGGCCAGAAAAATCAGACTCTCCGCCAGCCCGTCAAGAAAGCCCTGCACACGGAACGGCTCAAGGGTTGAACGCAAATACGCCTGTCCGCGCGCAACCGCTCCCTCGGCGCTCCCACAGACCTGCAAGGCCACGATGGCGTGCGAGGTGAGGTAATATCCCGGCAGGAGCGGCACCCCCGGAAAAGCAAAACGGCCATCGGGGCGCTGCAAGTCCACCACCTGCCGCACCATCGCCTGCACGATGGGCTGGTGCTGCTGACCATAACGGCATTGGAATAAAAGGGTGTTGACCGTGTCGAACGGCGTTGCGTGTTCCGTGCAGCCGACAAGACGCCCCCGAAGGGCCGCCACAGGTGCGGGATGTCCGGCATCGGCCAGAAAACCGGACGTGAGGGCGGCATTGACGGCATCGGCGCACGACAGGCGTGCCGGTTCCAGCCCACCGAGCGCCTGCGCTACGGCAGCCAGAACCGCGCGGACGGCATCGTTCCCGTCTTGCGTCTGCTCTTGCGTCTGCAAGGCCAGGGGAAAGGTCAGCGAGGCGACACGGTTCCAGTCGGGGGAAGGATTCCCGGCCAGGTGCACGCGCAAATCCTCCGCCACGAACGCCTTTGGTGTTCCTTCCCCCCGCGCCGGTGCCCCCGGCCCCAGGAGCAGCAGACCCACGGCCAGAAAACCGGACATGACGGCAGGCATGAGAACACCCCTGCCCGTGGTTTTCCTGTGTTCAAACACGTGGCGTCTCGTGATCAAGGGGCGTGGCCTCCGCGATGGCTTTGCGCAGGATGCTGTCGGTCAAGTGAAGAACCTCGGCGGCATCCGGGTCCTCGGCCTTGGCCAGGGCCGCAAGGTTGAGGGCGACCAGCTCGTACCCCCAGGCGGCGGATTCATCGCCTTCCTGAAGGGCGGCATGGCGCCAGTCCATCACCCGTGCGCTGACCTCCTCTGCGCCTTGGCGTCCCAGGGCGGCCCGGAAGACGCACCAGGAGTCAAACTCCAGCACATGGACGAAATACCCGATCAGCCCGGCACTGACCCGTTTGGCCCCGGCCGCAATGGCCGCATCGGCCACCGTGCGCTGAATGAACGCGGCGGTCCGGGCATAGAGATCCTGCGGCACAGACAAAGACATGCGCCCGCTTCCTCATCCCTTCCGTTTGACGGGCATCAGCTTTACCCGCCGTTCCTTCGGGGAAAAGACAAGAGCCACTTCCCCCTGCTTGATCCGCAGGGCATCGGCACCGAATATCTCGCGCCGCCACCCCTGCAAGGCTGGCACGTCGCTTTCATCGGTGAGGGTCATTTTTTCCAGATCCTCGGTCGAAGCCACCAGTTTCTGTGCCACATCGTGTTGATCGCACTTCATTTTAAGCAAGACGCGCAACAGATCCACCACCGCCGTCATGCCGCCAGGCAGGAGTTTCCTTTCCGGCAGCACGGGACACCGGGCGAGGGGAATGGCGGCTCCCCGCGCCACGGCGGTCAACATCTCCTGGCCATGGCGTCCCTCTGCGGCGCTTTTCGGCACCAGGCGCGCGTGGCAGAGATCGTCGGGCGTGGCCGGCGCCAGGGCCGCCACTTCCAGCAGGGCCTCGTCGCGCAGAATACGTTGACGGGGCAGATTGCGGCTTTGTGCCTCGTTTTCACGCCATGCCGCCAACTCCCGCAGGACGGCAAGGAACCGCGGATTGCTGGACCGAGGTTTGAACCGCCGCCAGATCTCGTGCGGATCGACACGATAGGTGGCTGGATCGGTCAGAGTCACCATTTCCTCTTCCACCCAGGAGAGGCGTTTTTCCGTCTCAAGACGACCCTTTAGGGACTCATACACGCTCAGAAGGTATGTGACATCGGCTAGGGCATACTGGATCTGACGGTCCGTCAACGGCCGCTGCGACCAGTCGGTGAAGCGCATCGATTTGTCGAGACGCACCCCCGTCACTGTGTTGACCAGCGTTTCGTATCCCACCGAGTCGCCAAATCCGCACACCATGGCCGCCACCTGGGTATCGAACAAGGGGACGGGAACGACGCCGGTCATGGCGATGAAGATCTCGATATCCTGGCGCGCGGAATGGAAAATCTTCAGCACCCGCCGGTTGGCCATCAGCTCCTGCAAGGGCGCAAGATCAATGGCGGGCGCCAGAGTGTCGATGCAGCAGGCCTCCTCTGCTCCGGCGATCTGCACAAGACAAAGCTGCGGCCAATACGTTTTTTCGCGTATGAATTCGGTATCGACGGCGATGACGGCATCGTGCTCTCGTCGTGCACAAAAAGCGGCTAGCTCGTTCGTCTCCGTGATAAGGCTCATGAGTACAAATGCACGACTGAAAACTCCTCTCTCCCTCCCCCATGGTCTGGGGGAGGTTTGGCGCAAGAACTGCTATGAATTGTAGTTGACCAGGTAACGGGCAAGCGTCTTGGCTTTCTCAGTGCCCTGGCCTGTCTTGTCAAGGGCATTCGTGTGGGTGTCGATCCATTCCAGAACTCCATTGAGATCGACCGGGTTCTGTTTGAGAATCACCACCACGATCGCCTGCATCGCTAGCATATGCGTTGCGATGTCATCGATTGCCGTCATGACCATTTCTGAATGGCGACGGGTCGTGTCGCTCATGCTATGGATGTCTTGAGACAGGTTGTTCAACATCTTCTGGACTTGATCCAGCAGGGAATCGGTTGTCATCAGGAGTGCTCCCCTTTGGTTAAACATGGTGATCACGGTTGAGAAAGCCGTCTCTGGAATCGGCGGCTCAAGGAGCCTCGTCATGACCTATAGGAAAAGACCGGCCCGAACAACCCCAAACCGCACCCCCATGCCCTCACATGGAATGGCCTCCAGTTCTACGCTCAGCGCGTCATCACACCGGCCACGATGGCGCCCAGCACCAGAACCCCATACAAGCGGTTCGAACGAAACTTGGCAAGGCAGTCGGCGGAGGCGTTGATATCAAGCGTTGCGACCTGCCATGCCAAATGCACAGCGGTAAGGCCCATTCCCCCCCAGAAGCCTTCCCCAAGGCCCGCCAGCAGGCCCGCCAGGGCGGTCAGGGCCACGGTCAGGGCATAGAAAATGGCCACGGCGGGTCTGGTCCGCTCCGCCAGCGCCAAGGCCGAGGATTTGACGCCGATGCGCATGTCGTCTTCCTTGTCCTGGTGGGCATAGATGGTGTCATACCCCAGAGTCCAGAACAGACCGGCCGCATAAAGGGCCACCGCCGGGGCCTCCAGCCTGCCGGTCACGGCGGCCCACCCTAACAGGGCGCCCCAGTTGAAGGTCAGGCCAAGCCAGATCTGCGGCCAGAAGGTGATCCGTTTCATGAACGGATAGCAGAGAACCAACACCAGCGAAGCCGCCCCAAGCCCAATGGCAAACGTGTTCAGCTGCAACAGCACGACCAGACCCACCACCAGCAGCCCCGCCAGCAACACAGCGGCGCGGCGCGGCGTAACGGCACCGCTTGGAATGGGACGGACCGCGGTGCGCGCGACGTTCGCATCGATGTCACGGTCGATGATGGTCGATTCGCGCGCTCCTCCGGCCAGAACCACACTCCACCAGCACGGCAGCACAAGCAACCACGTGCCGATGGGGCGATCAAACCGCATGAGCCGCAAATACGGGCGCGCGCGCGCCGGAACGTGGCGATCGATCCAATGGTCAACCGGAATATCGCCAGGCATGGAGGAGACGGAGGAAACGCTCATGCGGCGCACTCGTGACACCGGCCCCCCGCCGACCGCCCACGGCCCGCCTACCACGGATGCTCAAGAGCGTAAAACAAACGCCGAACCACATCCCACGGCGGCGGTCCTCCGCTGTGAAGATCCTCGACCAGTTGTCCGAAGAACCACAGCGGCTTGGTGACAGCGGCCGGCCCGGCGCACGGAAGCCAGCTCATGGCATCATAAATGGCCCGCGCCTTGGTCGCCTGGTGTGGGTTGGGATAGGGCAGATGGCGCAGCTCATACAGGAAATAACCGTCACAGCCACAATCTCCAACGCCATGCCGCGCGATGCAGAAGTCGTGACGCATGCACGCAGTGTCCAGAAGATCAACCGGTGGCAGAACCTCTCCTCCCTGCCCGACACGGTTACCGGCACCGCACCAATTGCCATGAACGGCTCCAAACCCCGAGTCGGCCTCCGCCGTGGCAACGGCAAGGAGCATTCCTCCGGTCGCCAGGATCATGAGGATTCCCCCTCTGCCTGACGGTTGCCCTGGCCCGTTTTTTCCTAGGCCGTTTTTTCCGGGAAGGATCGCCATTGGCCTGCCTTTATCGTCACCACCCCAACGCCCCGCGCGGCGCAATCAGAACGCCCACCGCCTTGTCACGCCCGCGAGACTCCTTTTCCCCCATCCCTCTTTCGTTGGCACCACAGGGAAAGGACCCTACCGCATGGGGGCGCGTCAACCGGCCAGGGACTTGATCCGGGCGGACAGGCGGGAGATCTTGCGCGCCGCTTTGTTGCGGTGGATGACGCCCTTATTGACGCCACGCATCAATTCCGGCACCGCGGATGTGAACGCCTCCCGCGCTTGTGTCTTGTCGCCCGTGGTAATGGCCGCTTCAACCTTGCGCACGAAGGTCCGGATACGGTTGACCCGCATGCGGTTGATCATGGCACGATGCGCGTTGCGGCGGATGCGCTTTTGGGCGGAGGGATGATTGGCCATCGAAAACCTTTGCCGATTCTGAAACACGAGAGGACGTGTTATAAGGTGAACCCCGGACGGCGTCAAGCATCATGGCAGGGCGATCTTGGGCAATCGCATTGGGCAATCGCATTGGAAGGTGAGGCCAAAAAGATCATGACCGTTGTTCGCACCATCGCCGCCCTGCGCGCCGAAGTCGCCGCTTGGCGCCGGAGGGGAGAAACCCTTGCCCTGGTTCCCACCATGGGCGCGCTGCACGAGGGTCACCTCGCCCTGATGCGGGAAGGGTTGCGGCGCGCCGACCGGGTGGTCGTTTCTATTTTCGTCAATCCCACGCAATTTTCCCCCGAGGAAGACCTTGCCCGTTATCCCCGGCAGGAAGCACGTGACCGCGACACGCTCTCAAAAGTTGGTCAATGCCTGCTGTTTGCGCCCACGGTGGCGGAGATGTACCCGGAAGGCTTCTCGACCCGGGTGAGCGTTGCCGGCGTTTCGGAAGGATTGTGTGGCGCCTTTCGTCCGGTCCATTTCTGCGGAGTGGCGACGGTGGTCACCAAGCTCCTGCTGCAAACCCTGCCCGATGTGGCGGTATTCGGAGAAAAAGACTATCAACAGCTTCAGGTCATCCGCCGGCTGGTGACAGACCTTGACATTCCCGTCCGTGTCGTTGGCGTTCCCACCGTGCGGGAGGCGGACGGGCTTGCCTTGTCGTCGCGAAACGCCTCTCTGTCGGCGCCGGAGCGCAGTCGGGCCACGGCCTTGTACCAGATCTTGCAGGAGACATCCGCGGCGGTGACCCTGGGCGTTGCCCCGAACGCCGCCGCTGCGGCGGCGGTCGACCGGCTGTTGGCGGCGGGGTTCACGCCCCTGGAGTATCTGGAGGTGCGCGATGCCCATACCCTTGCCCCTCTGACCGGCCCCCTCATCCGTCCGGCCCGGGTGCTGGCGGCGGCCTGGATGGGGCGAACCCGGCTGATCGATAACGTGGCGATCGAACCGCCGGGCACATCCGGTTCCTAAGGATCAAGGCCAAGAAGGCTGCGGGCAAATTCGTGGGCGGAGAAGGGACGCAGGTCCTCCACCTTCTCCCCCACACCCACATAATGCACAGGAATCCCAAATTTTTCGGCCAAAGCCACCAGCACACCACCGCGGGCGGTGCCGTCCAGCTTGGTCACCACAAGGCCGTTCACGTTTGTCATGCGCTGGAAAACCTCCACCTGCGCGTGGGCGTTTTGCCCCACCGTGGCGTCGAGAACCAGAAGGCAGGCATGGGGCGCGGCGGGTTCCAGCTTGCGCAGGACACGGACGATCTTTTCAAGCTCGGCCATCAGGTGCGCCTTGTTCTGCAAACGGCCGGCCGTGTCGATCAGCAGCACGTCATCGCCGCGGGCTTTGGCCTCGTTCAGGGCATCGAAGGCAAGACCGGCGGCATCGGCCCCCGTGGCGCGCCTGATGACCGGGCAGCCGCTACGCTCCCCCCAGATCGTCAGTTGTTCCACAGCGGCGGCGCGGAAGGTATCGCCGGCGGCAAGGGACACCTTCAGGCCCGCGTCACGGAACTGGCGCGCCATCTTGCCGATGGTGGTGGTCTTGCCGGAGCCGTTGACGCCGACCACAAGGATCACAAAGGGCCGGAAGGCATGATCGATCACGAGGGGCTGCGCGACCGGTTCGAGAATGTGGGTGATCTCGGCCGCAAGGGTGGTCCGCACTTCTTCGGGTGTGATTTCCTGATTGAAGCGGCTTTTGGCGAGGCTTGCGACCAGTTTTGCGGCGGTATTCACGCCAAGATCGGCGGTGATCAGCAGCTCTTCCAACTCCTCCAGCGCCGCATCGTCCAGGCGGCGCTGGGTGAACAGGTCAACGATGCCCCGGGTCAGGCGGTTCGATGAACGGCTGAGGCCCTCCTTCAGGCGCTGGAACCAGCTTTTTTGCGGGGAATCCGGCACGGTTTCGGCGGACACCGCGACCGGAACGCCAGCCACCGTTTCCCCTGCCTCCGGCAGCGGTTCGTCGGCCACGACAGCCGGCTCTGGCTCTGATCCAGACTCCGATTGTGGCAGCGGTTCGTCGGCCACAACGGCCGGTTCCGGCTCTGGCTCTGGCTCTGGTTTTGGTTCTGGCTCTGGCGCCAATTCCAGTCCCGGCAAGACAAAAGCCGGAATCTCGCCGATGAAGTACTCCTCCACCTCCTCGACGGGTGTCGTGTCGACACGGGGGGCGGCCGCTTCCGGAACCGGCGGGGGAACGGCAACCGTTTCCATCGCGGGGTGTTCTTCCTCCGTTACGGCTTCCGGCGGGGAGGATGGATCCTGTCGTTCGCGGCGCAGCCACGACAGCCACCCTTTCTTCTTCGCCGGCACGGGATCAGCGGGAGGCGGCGCCTCGCTCATGGCATGATGTCTCCATAAAGGCCGGTTGCATCGGCCGCGACCAGGCGGACCCGAGTCACGAAACCCGGCACCGCGGCAGAGGGCATCTGCACCGGCAGGTAATCCTCGCTGTGGCCGAAACCGGACCGTTCCACCAGCACATCGGCCCCTGTTCCGATCCGGGTTTCCAGAAACCGTGTCCGAACGCCGGCGGCGGCGGTGCGCAAAAGAGCGGCGCGCTCCCGCACCACGGCCCCCGGCACCGCCGGCATGCGGGCCGCCGGTGTGTCGGGCCGGGCCGAGAACGGAAAGACGTGCACATGCGTCAGGCCGCATTCTTCCACCAGCCGGAGGGTGTTGGCGAACAGGGCCTCGTTTTCGGTGGGAAAGCCCGCGATCAGATCGGCGCCGAGAGTCATCTCGGGCCGCAGCGCCCGCAGACGTTCCGCCAGCCGCACCACGTCGGCGCGGGTATGACGCCGCTTCATACGCTTCAAGATCAGATCGTCGCCAGCCTGTACGCTCAAATGGATGTGGGGCATGACCCGCCGATCGGCACCGAAAACCGCGAGCAGCCCCGCGTCGATCTCGACCGGGTCCAGCGAGGACAGTCGCAACCGTTCAAGCCCCGGAACCTCCGCCAGCACACGTTCGACCAGTCCCCCCAGCTGCGCATCGTATTGTCCCGGCTGTTCTTCCGGGGCAAGGTCAAGGCCATAGGCGGTCAGGTCGATACCGGTCAGCACCAGTTCGCGATAGCCGGCCGCGGTCAACGCGCGGGCCTGGGCCACCACGTGCGCCGGCGCAAGGCTGCGGCTTTTACCGCGGGCAAGGGGAATGATACAAAACGTGCACCGATGATCGCACCCCTGCTGTACCGGCAGGAAGGCGCGGGTCCGTTCGGCAAAACCGGTCAGAAGGGGGCCAGTCAGAAGGGGAATCGTCGCCGGATCTTCCGGCGCAGGGTCGGTGGAATGGGACGGAAGATCCCCACGCCGCCAGCTTTCGGACTTGAGTTTTTCGGCATTGCCCAGCACCCGCTCGACCTCCGGCATGGCCGCGAAGCGTTCGGGGTTCAACTGAGCAGCGCAGCCGGTCACGAGGATCCGGACCCCGGGCCGCTCACGCTTCAACCGGCGGATGGTCTGGCGCGCCTGGCGTTCGGCCTCGCCGGTCACGGCGCAGGTGTTGATGATCACGGTCGAGTCCGACAGACCCGCCGCCACGGCGTGCTGGCGCATCACCTCTGATTCAAAGGTGTTCGTGCGGCACCCGAACGTGACGACCGAGGGCGGCATCAGGAGGCTCCCTTCTCCAGGCTTGCGGGGGCCAATTCCGCGGGCAGAAGGCCGGTGAAGCTGATGACCGCCGGGCCGGTCATGATCACCCGCCCGTCATCGCGCCAGGAGACAGACAGCTCCCCGCCGTCCAGAACCACTTCCGCCCGCCGCTCGGGCAAAAGACCGCGGCGCACCGCGGCCACCACCGCGGCGCACGCTCCCGTGCCACAGGCGCGCGTGATGCCGGTTCCCCTTTCCCACACCCGCACGCGCAACCGCTCCCGCTCCCACACCTCCACCACCTCGACATTGGTGCGTTCCGGGAACAGGGAATCGTGTTCAAGGGGGGGGCCAAGGGCGGCGAGATCCACCGTCGTCGCCGCGCGCACGAAAAACACCGCATGCGGATTGCCCATGGAAACCCCGACGGCATCGACCGTTCCTTCCCCCACCACGGGCAGATGAACCGGCAGGTGCAGGGTATCTGCGGCCCGGGCCAGCGGGATGTCGCGCCAGTCCAGGCCGGGAACACCCATATCCACCGTTACAAGGGAACCGGCCTCGCGACGGACGGGCAGCCGTCCGGCGCGTGTTTCGATCACCGCCGCCCCGCGCCCCGTCTCATGCAGAAGCACGGCACCGACGCAACGGGTGGCATTGCCGCAGGCCCCCGCCTCGGTCCCGTCGGCATTGTAGATGCTCATGAACACATCGGCTTCTGGTGTGTGCGACGGCTCCAGGATCACCAGCTGATCACAGCCAACACCCGTGTGGCGGTCGGCGATGGCGCGAACGACAGCGGCGCTCAAGGCAAAAGAGGTCTTGCGCGCATCCAGCACGACGAAATCATTGCCAAGTCCGTGCATTTTGATGAAGGGAAGGGCGCGTGTGCTCATGATTTGTTATACCTATGGGCCATGACCGTAACCGACCAGGGCACCCTCAAGCGCCGGACGCTCTGCTCCATATTTGCCGCAGGATGTCGTGCAAGGCAAGCAGGTCTTGCAGGGCTATTTTTCAGTCTATTTCCTTTGGAGTCGGCTTTCTTGGCGGCATCATACCCTGAAAATGTCGTCTCATGCTGTGGTCTTATGTTGTGGCCGGGCTGCTGTGGGAATGCCGTGCCGTTCCCTCGTTACGTTTCCATCAGGCCCATTTCCCGCAAAACACTGGCGGCGACGACCACCATGCCCGCCATGTCGTCCGGACCAATGGCGCCGATGCAGCCGATGCGAAAGCTTGGCGCCCGCGTGAGTTTGCCAGGATACAGCACATATCCCC
>WOUV01000119.1 GCA_009773045.1 Rhodospirillaceae bacterium
GAATGATTTCAAAGTGCTTCTTAACGGCGTGCGCGGACATGACAACTATTCCTGTGTCCATTCGCTGCGGGTGGCCATATTTTTGTCGATGTTCGGACATACGATGGGATTGGAGAACGATGATCTGCTGGTGCTATCCTGTGGCGGGCTTTTGCATGACGTCGGCAAGATGTCCATTCCGTATGAAGTCCTGAACAAGCCAGGCCGCCTCAACGATGCCGAGTTTACCGTGATGCGCAAGCATGTTACCAATACGGTACGCTACATCGATGCCTGCGCGACCCTGCCAAAGGGGATTGGCATCATTGCCGCCCAGCATCACGAGAAACTGGACGGAACCGGCTATCCCAACGGCCTAAAGGGTCGGGACATCAATGAATTGGCGCGGATGGCGGCCATTGTCGATGTGTTCAGCGCCCTGACCGACCGGCGCTGTTACAAGGAACCGATGGTGCCGGAGCAGGCCTTGCGCATCATGCGCGAAAGCATAGCCGGTCATATCGATCAATCCATGCTTCGTTTGTTTGTTGATCTTCTTTTGTCGTGCGCGGAAGCAGGTGCTGCCGGATAGGGGGGGCCACGCCTCATTCAAGATACTCCCGCACCAGAATCTCGGCGATCTGAACGGCGTTCAAGGCCGCCCCCTTGCGCAGATTGTTGGCCACACACCAGAACGACAGACCATTCTTGACAGTGGTATCCGTGCGCAAGCGAGACACATAAACAAGATCCTCGCCGGCCGTTTCCACCGGCGTGACATAGTTTTCATCGGCCCGCTGATCCACCACCGTCACCCCTGGCGCCCTACGCAAAACCGCCCGAGCCGTGGCATCGCTGATGGGGCGCTCGGTTTCAATGTTGATGTACTCGGCATGACCGATGAACGTCGGCACGCGGCAACAATTGGCGTGCACGGCGATCGTGGAATCGAGAATCTTCTGCGTCTCCACCGCCATTTTCCATTCTTCCCTGGTGGCCCCGTCGTCCAGGAAAACATCGATTTGCGGAATGACGTTGAAGGCGATCTGCTTGGAAAAATTTTTCTGATGCCGGGTCCAAGGTTCGTTCATGAAAATGCCGCGGGTCTGATTGAACAGCTCGTCCATCGCCTCCTTGCCGGCGCCCGAGGTGGACTGATAGGTGCTCACCACCACCCGCCGGATCGTGAACGCCTCGTGCAACGGTCGCAAGACCATCACCATTTGAATGGTCGAACAATTGGGATTGGCGATGATGTTGCGCTGGCCATAACCGGCGATGGCCTGAGGATTGACCTCCGGCACCACCAACGGGACATCGGGTTCCATCCGGAAATGCGAGGTGTTATCGATGACCACACACCCCGCGGCGGCGGCACGGGGCGTGTGCCGGGCCGACACCGCGGCGCCCGGCGATGACAGGGCCAAGTCCACACCCGCGAAATCGAAGCTCACAAGGTTCTTCACTTTCAAAACCCGCTTTTCGCCAAGGGCGACTTCCCTGCCGACGGACCGTTCCGAGGCCAGCGCGATGACCTCATCGGCGGGAAAATCACGCTCGGCCAGAATATTCAATATTTCCCGGCCCACATTACCCGTGGCGCCAATCACGGCAACCTTGTATCCCATGGTCGGCTTCCTGTTTTCCTTCATAGTTCATGACAGCCCACTGACTTTCCCGTTACAATGCGTCAGAAATGCGCATGGGTGCCTTGAGATCGGTTTCAATCATCGAAATCAAGAGACAGCCTCAGTTCGTCATGCGTGGCAATGGAACGTAATAGCCATCCTTGATGCCGGAAAAGTATCTCTTGATTTCCGGATGCAAGACCGGCTTGCCGGTGTCATCACGCAAAAGATTCTGCTCCGACACATAAGCGATGTAGGTTCCTTCTGCATTCTCGGCCAGCAGGTGGTAAAAAGGCTGGTCCTTTTGGGGACGAATGTGTTCCGGAATGGCTAGCCACCATTCCTCGGTATTGGTAAAGATCGGGTCCACATCGAAGACCACCCCGCGAAAGGGGTAAAAACGGTGGCGCACGATTTGACCGATCTCGAATTTGGCGGTACGAAAGGGCATCCGCGACGTTCCATAGTGCGTGGTTTCATAAGCATGTGTTGATATAAGATACTTCGTGTTCGTATCCAACACTCCCCTTGTCGTTCCCACCGTTTGTTACAATACCCTCTCTTCTTTCCCAACGCCACCCGAGAGGAAAAAAAACGCGATGGAACCGTTGCAGATTTCCTATGCCGCCGCATTGGGCGGAGGGGTGCTAGCCTTTTTATCACCGTGCATCCTGCCCCTGGTCCCGGCCTACCTGTGTTTCATCAGCGGCTTCTCGCTGGAACAGATCACGGCCGATGACCGTCCGGCGGCGCACCGGTGGGAAGGGTTCCTGGCCGGGAGCCTGCTCGTGCTGGGACTGGGCACGGTTTTCGTCGCCCTTGGCGCGGCGGCGTCCTCCATCGGGCAGATTCTGGCCGGCTTTCGCGACTGGCTGGCCGGAATCGGCGGCGTTCTGATCATTGGATTCGGATTGCACTACATGGGCGTGTTCCGGCTGGTCTTTCTCGATGTCGAAAGACGTTTGCATCTGGAAAGCCGTCCGGCGGGGCTTTTGGGGGCGTTTCTGGTGGGCCTTGCCTTCGGATTCGGCTGGACGCCGTGCGTTGGCCCGATTCTCGGCTCGATCCTGATGATCGCCGGCAGCGGCGATTCCATGCGTTATGGTGTGTCCCTGCTTGCGGTTTTCGCCGCCGGCCTTGGCGTGTGCCCTTTCTGGTCGCCGGATGGATGGCCGGCACGTTCATGCGCTTTCTCGCCCGTTTTCGCCATCAGGTCCACACGGTGGAACGGGTCATGGGTCTTTTGCTGGTGGTGACTGGAATTGTCATGCTGACCGGAACGGTGCCCCTGTTCAGCGCATGGATGCTCACTCTTTTTCCGGATCTGTTCTGAGAGTGGGCAGACTGTCATCACCGTCCCGCACGGCGCCCACCAGAAATTCGCGGTTCCCATGGGGGCCGGTGAGCGGGCTTCAGAGGGTGATGCGGGCGCATGCCGTAGCCTGCGCCTGTGCATCACGCACAACGCCGCCCCGGCCCACCTGTTCCCGGCCCACCTCGAACTGTGGCTTAATCAGGGCCACCAGTTGCGCTCCCGGACGGGTTAAAGACAACGGCACCGGCAAGAGCGTTCGCAACCCGATGAAACTCGCATCGCAGACCACGAGATCGATGGGCTCGGGTACGTGCGCCGCGCTCAGATAACGGGCGTTGGTGCGTTCCAGAACCACCACCCGCGGCTCAAGACGCAGCCGCATCGCCAGTTGGCCATAGCCCACATCCACCGCATACACCCGCGCCGCGCCGCCTGCCAGCAGCACATCGGTAAACCCGCCCGTCGAGGCACCCACATCCAGCGCCACCAGAGCGTGCGGATTCATGGAGAAACATTCAAGCCCGTAGGCCAGCTTCACTCCCCCCCGCGACACCCACGGATGGTCTGGCCCGCGGACAAAGACCATTGCCCCGACCGGCATCATCTGGCCGGGTTTGTCCAGACGCCGATCCCCTTCGAACACGCAGCCGGCCATCACCAGGCTTTGTGCCTTGTTTCGGCTGGTGACGAGACCGCGATCGACCAGCAGCTGGTCAAGACGCATTTTTCCCTTGTCCACGTGTCCCTTGACCCGTTATGTCCTGTTCACGCTGCCGGCGTGCCGGGGAGCATTTCCCTTATCGGCGAAAGGGCCGGGCACTGACTTATAGAACGATACGTCATACCCTAGAAGAGGTGCGACAGGCATGACCATGACGCTTCCTCCGGATTACCGGCCGTCCGAGGACGAGCCGTTCATGAACGACACTCAGCGCGCATATTTCCGCCAGAAGCTCCTCCGCTGGCGGGTCGAGTTGTTGCGAGAGGCCGGCGAAACCCTGCAAAGTCTCCAACAGGAAACCTTGCAAGAAGCCGATGTGGCCGACCGTGCCTCGCTTGAAACCGATCGGGCGCTGGAATTGCGCACCCGCGCCCGCGCCCGCAAGCTCATCACCAAAATAGACGCCGCCTTAGAGCGAATCGAGGATGGAACCTATGGCTACTGCGAAGAAACATTCGAACCGATCAGCCTCAAACGTCTGGAAGCCCGGCCCATCGCCACTTTAAGCCTGGAGGCCCAGGAACGGCACGAACGCATGGAACGGACCCATCGCGATTCGTTTGAATGAAAAACGGCACGAAACCCTTATCGCTGTCTCCCCAGGGGCAGGACGATGGGGGAACGGCGACGGCTTTCCATTCCCCGCATCAGGGGTGGTGCGGCGTAAATCTGTTTGGCGGCCTCAGCCAGCAGCACGCCGGAAAAGCCCGTAAACCAGCGGAAACCCACCGTTTCCCACGCCGGCGCCGCCGACAACACCATCCGCCACCGCGCCGGGGGAACGAACAGGGCCGCTTCGGTGCGCAAGGGGGTAAACATGGCCTCGCGCAACAATGTTGCAAGTTGTGTCGCCGTATACGGGCGCCCGACGCCAAAAGGAGTGCGTTCCAACCTAGCCCAAATGCCAAGCCGGTTGGGCACGACCGCCAGCAGACGACCGCCGTCGGCCAGAACCCGCCACACCTCGCGCATCAGGGCACGCACCTGTTCGCTCGATTCAAGAACGTGGACCAGAAGAATCCGGTCCAGGGAACGATCGGCAAATGGCAGCGTGGTCTCATCGGCAAGAACGACGCGACCGTCTTCCCACGCCGGCCAGGAAAGCACCCCTTGCGAGGCCGGCATGACCGCCAGCACCCGTTCGGCTTCGTCCAGAAAGGAATTCAAGTAAGGCGTCGCAAACCCAAGCCCCATGACCCGCAAACCATGAACATCAGGCCAGATCTCACGAATACGCCGGCACACCATGCGCTCGGACGTCTGTCCAAGAGCGGTTGCATAGAAATCACGCAAATCGACAACATCGTTCCACATGGGCAGAACTGTAACACATCACGGCGTCAGCGTATCGTGCCGAAAAGAAATCGGGTTATGGTTGACGGTGGCGGTTGGTTCTGGCAGGCTGGAATCGTCGGGGAAAGAAACTCCGGTTTCACGAAATGACACATCATGACCAGATCGGAACTCATTGCACGCCTTGCCGAAGGCAATCCGCATCTTTATCAGCGCGATATCGAACGCATCGTGACCACCATTTTCGAGGAAATCGTAGCGGCCCTGGCGCGGGGTGACCGGGTGGAGTTGCGCGGTTTCGGAAGTTTTTCGGTCAAAACCCGGGACGCACGGGTGGGACGCAATCCCCGTACCGGCGAAAGCGTGGTCGTCGTGGAAAAGGCCGTTCCCTGTTTCAAAACCGGCAAGCTGTTGCGTGAACGTCTCAACGTGTCAGGGCAGGCGCCGAGGGGCTGAACAAACAGGGGGGTGATGTGTCGGCCCTTCCCCGCACCGTTCCCGTTCCGTGTGGGGAGACATGAGAGAGGAAAAATGGTCGTAAAAGTGTTGGGCTGGGTCCTTGGTGTTCCTTTTGCCATCATCCTCGCGATTTTCGCCATATCCAACCGTACTTCTGTCAGGCTGGATTTGTGGCCGTTGCCGTTTGGGATCGAAACTCCCCTCTATCTTCTGGTCCTAGGACCGTTGGCGATGGGATTCCTAGCCGGTGCCGTGGTCGTGTGGCTGGTCCGGAGGCGGCGTGGTGTGGGGCAGAAACCGACGTCCTGAAGTATCGGTTCTCTGCCCCCCCCCGGATAGGAAACACTGGCGGCAGCATGGACGATGACAAATGGCGTGACATTGTCCACATCCAACTCGATGAAAAGACGATCGTCCGGCGGCGTCCGGAAGTGGAGCAGGAACGCCGCACGGCCATCTTCGATCTGATCGAGGAAAACCGTTTCCGGTTGGTCCAGGGGCCTCCGGGGCCGTACACTCTGCACTTAAGGCTTGAAGACAGCCGTCTGGTATTCGATCTGCGCACGCTGGATGGTCTGCCCCTGACGGAGGTTCGTTTACCGCTGACACCGTTTTCGCGCATGGTCAAAGATTATCTGATGGTCTGTTCCGCTTATTATCAGACTCTGCGTGAAACCACCCTGTCTCATATCGAGGCTGTCGACGTGGGCCGCCGCGGCCTGCACGACGAGGGTGCCGCTCTGCTCGATGAACTGTTGCGGTCACGGGTGGAAATGGACCACCCAACCGCCCGGCGGCTGTTCACCCTTCTCTGTGTGCTGCATATCCGGGCGTGAAAAAGAACTCGATTCCTTTTCTTTTTCATGCCCACGGAAATATGACCCATGACCCGTCTTCCTGCTGCCGTTCTGTTCGCCTGCACCATGAATGCCGTGCGCTCCCCCATGGCCGAAGCCCTGATGAAGCACCTTTGGGGCCAACGGGTGTTTGTGGATTCGGTGGGCGTGCGCAGCGGCGGCGAGGTGAACGGCTTCGTGATTTCCGTCATGGACGAAATCGGTCTGGATTTACGTCGCCATAGCTGTAAAACATTTGATGATCTGGACGACGGCAGTTTCGATCTTGTGATTTCCCTGTCTCCGGATGCCCAGCACCGCGCTGTGGAACTGACCCGGACCAACGCCTGCACCGTTGAATTCTGGCCCACATTCGACCCCGCCATCGCCGACGGCAATCGGGAGAGAAGGCTTGCCGCGTATCGGGATGTGCGCGATGCGCTGAAAGCGCGCATCCTTTCCCGCTTCCCGCCACAAAGATCCATACAGAATGGCTGCAACGGAATCTCACGCCATGCACACGGGAGAGACCGATCTGCTGCCCCCACGACCATGGCCCCCTCCCCCCGTCAGGCCTCCCCCGTCAGGAAGGCGTCGAGGACCAGCCCGTCCTTGATCTTCTTTTGGTAGCGGAGGAGGGATTTGAACCCCCGACCAAGGGATTATGATTCCCCTGCTCTACCACTGAGCTACTCCGCCCCATCGTGGCCCCATTGTATCCCTTTAGGTCAGGCGTTGTTTACGGCCCGAAATCCTGACTGTCAATATTTTATCGCAACGGTCCTCATATTCCCAACCGGTCCTGGATGTGACCAAAAGATTCGACCCTTTCCAGGGGACCAAGGGCGGCGCATGTCAGCGGAGTGCGCAAGATGCGCTTGGCCAGTTGAGTCACCGCCGCTCCGTCCACCCCCTCTACCCGGGCAAGGATTTCCTCGACCGGCATGACACGACCATAGACCAGAAGCTGACGGGCCAGTTGTTCACAGCGCGATGCGCCGCTTTCAAGGGCCATCAGAAGACCGGCCCGGATTTGTGCCTGTGCCCGACGAATTTCCGCCTCCGTCACCTCCGCCGTCACCTTGACGAGTTCCGCGCACAGAACCGGAATCAGTTCCGCGACTTCCTGTTCGCCGGTCCCGGCATAAACGCCGAGCAGACCGCCATCCTTATAGGAGGCGGTGAACGAGGAAATCGTATAGGCAAGCCCCCGCTTTTCGCGCACTTCCTGGAACAACCGGGACGACATGCCCCCCCCCAGCAGCGCCGACAGCACCGACGCGGCATAAAAATCGGGATCGTCATAGGAGACGCCGTCAAACCCCAGTACGACATGCACCTGTTCAAGGTCACGCTCCTCCCGCCAGTCGCCGCCGGCATAGCATGCCGCCTCCATCGCTCCTGGCCGGTGCGGCGGCAATTCGGCAAAGGCGTCGCGCGCCAACGCCACCAGATGCTCGTGATCCACGCGTCCGGCGGCCGCCAGCACCATGCGTTCCCCCGAATAATTTCCCCGCATGAAACCGGCAAGGGTCTCGCGGCCCATCGCCCGCACCACCTCGGCCCGCCCTAGAACCGGTCGTCCCAACGCCTGGGTTGGATAGGCCGCCGCCTGAAAATAATCGAAAATGATATCATCGGGCGTATCGAACGCCTGGCTGATCTCCTGAACGATCACCTGCTGTTCACGCTTCAGTTCCTCCGGATCGAAAACCGAGTGTTGCAGGATATCGGCGATGATATCCACCGCAAGCCCCATGTCCTCGTGCAGCACCTTGGCGTAATAGGCCGTGTGCTCGCGGGAGGTATAGGCGTTGATCTGTCCACCCACGTTTTCGATTTCGACCGCGATATCAAATGCGCTGCGCCGCTGGGTCCCCTTGAACGCCATGTGTTCCAGAAGGTGAGAAATGCCGTTGTGATCCGCCGATTCGTAACGGGCACCGACATCCACCCAGGCTCCCAACGACACCGATTCGATCGCCTCCATGAAATCCGTTGCCACGCGCAGGCCATTTTCAAGGGTTGTTACCGTGATCGTCATGAAAACCATTATCTCCTTGCCCGCAGGCGAATGTGTTCCTTCACCGCCGCAAGATCAACCGGCAGAACGGTAAACCGTTCCTTACATGCCAGCACAGCGGCAAGGCGTTCCGGCAGAACCGGCTCCCGTCCTGTCGCTTCCCGGATCGCTTGCGGAAATTTGGCCGGGTGGGCGGTGGCAAGCGTGATCACCGGCATTCCTATGTCCGGCCCGATGGCGCGCCCCGCAGCGATGCCGATGGCCGTATGGGGATCGACATGTTCGCCGGTTCTGGCATACACATCGGCGATTATATCCCGGGTTTCATTGTCATCCAGCGAAAAGCCGCGAAAGATTTTGCGGATATCATACAATCGGTCATGTGTAATGGAGAAAGTTCCCGTCTCGCGGAACTGCTCCATCAACCGTTCGACCGCATCGCCCTCCTGATCATACAGTTCAAACAGCAACCGTTCGAAATTCGAGGAAACCTGAATATCCATACTCGGGCTTAACGTGGGAACGACCATTTGCATGGTCATGGTGCCGGTTGCGAAAAAACGGGTCAGGATGTCGTTGCGGTTCGATCCGATCATCAGCCGTCCCACCTGCACCCCCATGGCCCGCGCCACGTAACCGGCGAAAGCATTGCCGAAATTGCCGGTCGGCACCGCGAAGGCCACCGCCCTGCGTCCGCCGCCAACGGCCAATGCCGCCCAGAAATAATACACCACCTGGGCCATGATTCGCGCCCAGTTGATGGAATTGACCGCCGAAAGATTCATCGCCTCTCGAAAAGGATGGTCGTTGAACAAATCCTTCACCAATCTTTGGCAATCATCGAAAGTGCCGGTGACGGCAATGTTATGAACATTGGCGGCCTGTACGGTGGTCATCTGTCGCCGCTGGATCGGCGAGACCCGTTCGTGCGGATGCAGAATGAAGACATCCACCGCCGCGTGATCGCGGAACGCCTCGATGGCGGCCGAGCCGGTATCCCCCGAGGTCGCCCCCACGATCACCACCCGCTCGCCCCGCCGCCGCAGGATATGGTCGAACAAGGGACCAAGGAATTGCAGCGCATAATCCTTGAACGCCAGAGTCGGCCCATGGAACAACTCGCACAGCCAACTGTGGGGACCAAGCTGTTTCAGCGGCGCCACGGCGGGGTGTGTGAAGTTCTGGTAGCTCACGGCCACGATACCGGCCAGTTCGTCTTCGGTCATCGCGGAACCGAGGAACGGGGCCATCACCCGGATCGCCAGTTCCGGATACGTCAGATTGACCAGGGCGGCCTGTATGTCCGGCATGAACCGTGGCCACATCTCCGGCACATACAGCCCCCCGTCACGGGCCAGCCCGGTCAAGACCACTTCGTCGAAAGCCAGGACCGGTGCCCGTCCCCGGGTACTCACATAGTGCATCGCCCACACCCGGTTTCAAACATCTTCCGCCATGCGCCCCAGCCGCAACCGCAGCGCGTTCAGTTTGATGAATCCCGTCGCATCGTGCTGATCGTAAACGATGTCTTTTTCGAAGGTGACGTACTCCAGCCGGTACAAAGCATTGGGCGAGCGGCGCCCCACCACCCGGGCCGATCCCTTGTACACCTTCAAGCGCGCCGTGCCGTTGACTCTGCCTTGCGTTGCGTCGATGGCGGCCTGCAACGCCAGCCGTTCGGGGGCAAACCAGAAGCCATTGTAGATCAACTTGGCGTAACGTGGCATCAGTTCGTCTTTAAGGTGCATCGCCTCGCGATCCAGGGTGAGGCTTTCCACCGCTCGGTGGGCCTCCAGCAGCAAAGTGCCACCCGGCGTTTCATAGACCCCCCGCGATTTCATGCCGACATAGCGGTTTTCCACCAGATCGACCCGCCCAACCCCGTGACGCCCGCCGATTTCATTCAAACGGGCCAGCAGTGCCGCGGGCGACAGCGTTTCGCCGTTGACGGCCACCGCATCACCCCGGGCAAAGGTGATCTCGACATATTCCGGTGTCTCTGGCGCCCGTTCGGGGGCCGTGGTGCGACGGAACATGTCTTCCTCCGGCTCCACCCAAGGGTCTTCCAGCGCCTTGCCCTCATACGAGACATGCAACAGATTGGCATCCATGGAATAAGGCGCCTCGCCGTGCTTGTCCTTGGGGACCGGGATCTGGTGTTGTTCGGCATAGGCGATCATGTCGGAGCGGGATTGCAAGGTCCACTCGCGCCAGGGGGCAATGATCCGGATGTCGGGCTTCAAGGCATAACAGGTCATCTCAAACCGCACCTGATCATTGCCCTTGCCGGTGGCGCCATGGGCCACGGCATCGGCACCGGTGGCCCGTGCGATTTCGATCTGGCGTTTGGCGATCAGGGGGCGAGCAATGGATGTGCCCAAAAGATACACGCCCTCGTACAAAGCGTTGGCCCGGAACATGGGGAACACGAAATCACGGACGAATTCCTCCCGCAAATCCTCGATGAAGATCTGCTTGATTCCCATCATTTCGGCCTTTTTGCGGGCCGGTTCCAGCTCTTCCCCCTGGCCGATGTCGGCGGTGAAGGTGATGACTTCGCACCGATAGGTGTCCTGCAACCACCTGAGAATGATGGAGGTATCCAGTCCGCCCGAATAGGCCAGAACCACCTTGCGGATGGCGCCGGGGATATCTGTTCTGCTGCCTGTCATGGGGACCTGTACTTGTTGGCGTCTGCCGTGTTGGAAAGAACGGTCCCGAAACCAGAGGGACCGAGAGGAAGATACAAGCCAATCCCCTCCCCCTGCAAGGGCCTAGCGTGTTGACGTACATGCCATCATGGTCTATGCTGAAACAGTTGGGAATGGAAGAGGAGTTTCCCATGGCGCCCGCGGTTGCGTTCGATACCTTGCAGTTTTCGGAAACACTGATCACGGGCGGTTTCACTCCGCCCCAGGCGAAGGCCATCGCGGCGGCGTTCACCAATGCCATCGGCCAGGAACTCGCCACCAAAAGCGATATCGCCGCGGTCAAAAATGAACTCAAGGCCGAACTCAAGGCTGAGATCACCGCGGTCAGAAATGAACTGAAGGCCGATATCGCGCGGCTGGATGCGAAAATCGATACTCATATCGCGCGGCTGGATGTGAAAATCGATACCGTTGAACAGCGTCTGAAAGCGGAAATGAAAGCCATGGAGTTGCGCCTTGTCATCAAGCTGGGCGTGATGATGGTCGCCATGATGACACTGACGGGAGGCGCCATGGGCATGGCATTGCGAATCTTTTTGCACTGACGCAAGGGTTTGACTCTAGACGGAGTATTTTTCCGTTCAGACGACCGTCAGGATGGGGGCACAGGTGTATCAAGGGGGGGGCACGCCATGAAACGTCTCTGCCTGCTGCGGCATGCGAAGGCCGATGGAGGAAGCGGTGCACGGGGAGATTTCGATCGTCCTTTGGTGGAACGGGGGGTGCAGGCCGCCCGGACCATGGGGGAGTTCATGGCCGCGCAACGCATCCATCCGGAAGTCGTTCTGTGCTCCCCGGCGCGGCGCGCGCAAGAGACATGGCAGGCACTGGCCGTTTTCCTTGACGAGCCGCAGGTGATCCTGGCGGAGGCCCTTTATGCGGCAACGGGCGCAACGCTGCTGCGAATCTTGCGCGAGTTGCCAGATGCCGTTGTCTCTGCTCTGCTGATCGGTCACAATCCGGGCATTCAGGAACTGGCGATGGAATTGGTCGTTCCGGATCTGGCGGTTGCCCGCGAGCCTTTGCGTCGTTTGCGGCACAAATACGCAACCGCCGCCCTGGCCGGCTTCACGGCGCCGTTCGCAACCTGGACGACTCTTGCCGAACGGAGCTGTGCTCTTGATTTCTTCATCAGGCCCGCCGACCTCGTTTGAAGCCAACGTTCGACGGCGACCCAACGAATCCCGCGAAGTCGTCGCCAGCAAAAATTATACGGATGGAATCCGACCCTGCCTCTTCCATTGTAGTTCCTCTATATCAAATATAATATTGATTTGTCGCGTGTGGGATGCACGTATCGGAGTGGAAAATGCCACGAAAGTCAGGATGATGTCTCCGATGATCTCTCGGGTCGAAAAGCGTTGCATTGACAAGGGAATGAAAATGACCGATCAGCGGCGGGTTATCGCCCGTGTGCTGTCGGATGCCGTTGATCATCCTAACGTAGAGGAAGTTCATCGTCGCGCTGTGGAGATTGATCATCGCATCAGTATTGCAACCGTTTATCGAACGGTCCGGCTGTTCGAAGCGGAAAATATCCTCAAACGCCACGAATTCGGCACGGGCCGCGCCCGCTATGAGGAAGTGGACCCTGAACATCACGACCATCTGATCGACATCAGATCGGGGGAGATCATCGAATTTCATAATCAGGAAATCGAGGAACTTCAGCGTCAGATTGCGCTTCGTTATGGCTACAAGCTGGTTGGTCACCGGCTGGAGCTTTACGGCATCCCCACGATGAACAGTGGGGAGGGAAGCCGGTTTTCCAGCGTCAGACACCTTGGAGGAGAGGACAAGGATGAATAGCCCCCCCCCAGGTCAAACAGCTTCCTGGCAACACCGCTTCGTGTTCTGAGGAGAGGGGTAGAAAAGTGCGGTGTAGGGGACAGTGACAAAAAAGCTTTACATCAAAACCTATGGCTGCCAGATGAACGTCTACGATTCCGCCCGCATGACGGACGTCCTGGCGCCGTTGGGGTTTGTCACATCGGACCGGCCAGAGGATGCCGACGTGATCATCCTCAACACCTGCCACATCCGCGAAAAGGCTTCCGAGAAGGTGTTTTCGGAACTGGGGCGGTTGCGTTCCGTGAAAGAAAACCGCAAGACCAGCCCAGTGATTCTGGCAGTGGCGGGATGTGTCGCCCAGGCCGAAGGAAACGAGATTCTGGAACGGGCACCGTATGTGGATATCGTTCTTGGTCCCCAAACCTATCACCGGTTGCCGGAAATGGTGGCGCGGGCGGCGTGGACCCGTGTGCTTGAAACCGATTTCCCGCCAGAACCCAAGTTCGATCATTTGCCTGTCCCGACGACCGATGGCGTGACGGCGTTCCTTGCGGTTCAGGAAGGATGCGATAAATTTTGCACCTTCTGTGTCGTGCCCTATACCCGGGGAGCCGAATACTCGCGCCCCGTCACCGCGGTGCTGGCCGAGGCTCGTCGGCTGGTGGCGACGGGGGCAAAGGAAATCACCCTCCTTGGCCAAAATGTCAACGCCTATCACGGCACCGCTCCGGATGAAAAAAGCCCCTGGGGATTGGGGCGGTTGTTGCGGGTGCTGGCCGAAATCGATGGCCTGCATCGGGTGCGTTTCGTCACATCCCACCCCCGCGACGTGGACGACGACCTGATCGCGGCGTTCCGCGACCTGCCGCAGCTCATGCCGTATCTGCACCTGCCGGTGCAGGCGGGGTCGGACCGCATCCTGGCCGCCATGAACCGTGGCCACACCGCCGCAGACTACCGCCGGCTGGTGGAGCGGTTGCGGAGGGCGCGTCCGGCCCTAGCCCTGTCAGGGGATTTCATCGTTGGTTTCCCCGACGAAAGCGAGGTCGATTTCGCCGATACCCTGGCGCTGGTCCAGGACACCGGCTACGCACAGGCCTATTCCTTCAAGTTCAGTCCCCGCCCCGGAACGCCCGCGGCAGAGGCCCCCCATCAGGTGCCGGAGCCGGTCAAGGCGGAACGGCTTGCCCGGCTGCAAGAAATGCTATCGGCCCAGCAGACGCTGTTCAACAGCGTTTTCGTGGGTCGTGAAATGCCGGTTCTGCTGGACCGCCGCGGCACGCACTCCGGCCAGCTTGCCGGTCGCAGTCCTTATATGCAGGCGGTGACGGTCACCGCACCCGATTCTCTGCTCGATCAAATCGTCAATTTGCGCATCGAACGGGTCCGTCCCAACAGTCTTGAGGGAACGCTGGTCGATTCAGCCGGCCCGGAGTATGGCTCCTGCGGTTGTGGTGGTGCTTGCCACGGCGCAAAAGGGGAATAAGGTGTGACCGCATCCTCCCGCATGGCCTTGACGCGCGAGTTCGACGACAACACGCTGCTTCAGGTCCTGTTCGGACCGCAAAATATCAATCTGGACCGAATTGAACGCACTCTGGGAGTGCAGGTCAATACCCGTGGCAATGCGATCACCGTTTCCGGACCGGCGGGTCTGGTGGAGGTGGCGGGATCGGCGCTTGATGCGCTGTACGCCCGCCTGCGTCGCGGCCACCCGGTGGAACCTGCCGATGTGGATGCTGCCGTGCGCCTGTCGCGTCATGGCATGGTCGGACCGGCACCAGAGGATGATCTTGTCTTGCGCACCCGCCGGCACATCCCGTCGTGCCACGCTCCATCATGCAGGCGGAATACCTGCGAGCCATGCGCAGTCATCAGTTGGTATTTGGTCTGGGGCCGGCGGGAACCGGCAAGACCTATCTGGCCGTGGCCATGGCCGTGTCGATATTGTTGCGCGGCCAGGTCGATAAGATCATCTTGTCGCGTCCTACGGTAGAGGCTGGCGAGCGGCTTGGCTTCCTGCCGGGGGATTTGCGCGAAAAGGTCGATCCCTATTTCCGCCCCCTCTATGATGCCCTGCACGACATGCTGCCGGGCGATCAGGTGATGAAGCACCGCTCGCGTTCATGCGCGGACGCACGCTCGCCAATGCCTTCGTGATTCTGGACGAGGCACAGAACACCACCCCCATGCAAATGAAAATGTTTCTGACCCGTCTGGGTGAGAATGCGCGCATGGTGGTCACCGGCGATTTGAGCCAGACCGACCTGCCTGCCGGTGTGCCTTCTGGCCTGCGCGAGGCCGTGCGCATCCTTGAAGGGATCGAGGACATCGCCTGCATCCGCTTCACCGAGGAAGACGTGGTCCGGCATGATCTCGTGACCCGTATTGTCCGTGCGTACCAGGATGACGAGGCTCGCAAGGCGCCGTAGAAAAAGCATCATGTCCGGCGAATGCTCGCGCGCGTAACAGAAAGATCATGCCATGTCTAGATCCCTCTATGAGAGCGATTTCTATGGGTGGACATAGCTTCAGGCGGCATTGCTGCGGGAGAGAGCCTGGAATGCGGTGGACCTTGGGAATATCATCGAGGAAATCGAGAGCATGGGGCGTGGGGAACGTCAACAATTGGTGCATCGTTTGACGGTCCTTATGGTGCATTTATTGAAATGGTGTTTCCAATCCGAACGACGAGGAAGACGTTGGCGGTTGAGCGTCGAGGAACAGCGCTTGCGTTTGGAACGCCATATGGTCATGAATCCCAGTCTAAAGCCACAGCTGGCCGAAGCCGTAAGAGAGGCTTATTCATTTGCCGTGATTCGGGCCAGCAAAGAGACCGGGCTTGAAAAGAACGTCTTGCCAAAAGTGTGTCCATGGCCCTTCGAGCAGATGATGCAAGAGGATTTCTTGCCTGAACGGGAAACGTGTCAAGGGGAGTAGAAAATTGCGGCAACGGGTTTCCCATGCCCTTCAGGCGAGCATTGCTTTGCTTGGGTTCGTGGTGTTTCGTGCGCTGCCGGTGGATCTGGCGTCGTGGGTGGGGGGGGCGCTGCTGCGGTGGATTGGGCCACGGCTTAAGGTTTCGCATATTGCGCGGCGCAATCTACGGGCCGCATTCCCCAACAAAACAGACGATATCCTTGAAACCATCGTCCGCCAGATGTGGGATCATTTGGGCCGCGTGCTGGGCGAATTTCCCCATAGCGCCACCTTGATGGCCGATCCGAACCGGGTTCAGGTGACCCGGCCCGATATCATCGCCGCGCTACGGGACGACGGGCGACCAGGCATTTTCTTCTCCGCCCACATTGGCAACTGGGAACTGGCCTCGGTGTTTACCCTCCGT
>WOUV01000120.1 GCA_009773045.1 Rhodospirillaceae bacterium
GATCACGGTTCAAAGGGATGAGGAATATTCTGTTCGTTCTGTTTTGGGGACTCATCGTCCGCTCTCCCCAGGCCGCGGAAAGCCCGGCCATCGCCGCCGCCGCCGATCTTCGCTTTGTCCTGACCGAGGTGGCGGAACAGTTCACCGCCACAACGGGGAAAGCCGTGAAACTGACCTTCGGGTCCTCGGGCCATTTCGCCCACCAGATCCAGCACGGCGGTCCGTTCGAGGTGTTTCTGTCAGCGGACGAGGATTACGTCCGTGCCCTTGTCCGCGAAGGCCTCGCCCAAGACGAGGGCGTTCCGTATGCCGTGGGACGGATCGTTCTGGCGATGCCCCACGGCTCGCCGCTGGCAACGGAAGATCCGTTTGCCGCCTTGGGCACGGCCTTACAGGAAGGGCGGTTGAGCCGGTTTGCCATCGCCACTCCCGAACATGCCCCCTATGGCAAACGGGCGGAGGAGGTTTTGCGTCATCTCGGCCTGTGGGAGCGCCCTGGTTCCCATCTCGTTCTGGGGGAGAACGTTGCCCAGGCGGCCCAGTTTGCCGTGTCCGGCGCGGCAGCGGGGGGGCCTAATCGCGTGGTCCATCGCCCTGGCGCCAGGGTTTGCCCAGCTGGGCACGTTTGTTCTGGTGCCCGAGGACTGGCATGCCCCGTTGCGTCAACGCATGGTGTTGTTGAAAGGGGCGGGCACCGTTGCGCAGGCTTTCTATGCTTTCTTGCAAATGTCCCCTCCGCGCGCCCTTTTGCACCGTTATGGTTTCGTGCCGCCGGACTCCACGGCACACTGACAAGACCGCATCCTTTATGGGCATTTCCCAACACCCTTTTCTCCCTTCCCCCGTGACCCCCGAGGGGGGAAGCGTCTTCATGGATTTCGTACCCCCTGCTCGCGCCGCTCCACACGCACGAGGGCAAGACCCAGACACACGCCGACCCAGGCCACCACCACGCCCAGCGCACCCCAAAAGTCATGATCGTTCAGAATCTGCGGGACCGTGTGATAGAATGGCAGGCGCAAAAGGACAAGGGCATGGGTGACCGGATTGGCCGCCATCACCCCATGCAGCCAGTCTGGAACATGCTGGATCGGGAACAAGGCCCCCGACAACAGCCACAGCGGCATCAGGAAGACCATCATGATGGCATGAAAGCCCGCGGTGGATTTCAGGCTCCAGGCACACAGGAACCCGAGCGCCGTGAATCCGAACGCGGTCAGAAGCAGCACGAAAAGAATCAGCGCCACCCCTCCCGCTGAAAGGGACACCCCCAGGAACGGCGCCAGCATCAGGAACAGAACGGCTTGCGTCAGGGCGATCAGGGTGCCGCCCAGAACCTTGCCGAACACGATGGCAAGACGCGGCACCGGCGCCACCAGCACGCCTTGCAAAAACCCCTGGTCGCGGTCCTCGATCACGGTAATGGAGGAAAAAATGCTGGCAAACAGCAGCAGCATCAGCAGGACGCCGGGATAAAAAAATTCAAGATAACTCACGCCTTCCATCCCCGGCGGACGGAACGAGCCGGCAAATCCCGTTCCCAGGAACAGCCAGAACAGAACCGGTTGACCGATACTGCCCACCACCCGTTGCGGTTGGCGGATGAAACGGATGAATTCGCGCCGCGCCAAGGCCCAGATGGCCCGGAGGATTGTCATGATGTCTCCTCTGCATCCTTGGCGCCGCCGCCGGTCATGTGGATGAAAACGTCTTCCAGCGCCGCCTGTTTGATGGCAATCGAACGGATTTCAGGGCGGTAACGGGACAGGACCGCTTCCAGCAGCGGCAAACTGTCCTGAGGCTCCACCCCTTCCAAACGCAATTCGTCCCCGAAACGCAATGGCTGCACGCCCAGATCTTCCGTCAGGGCCGTCGCCATGGCCTCGGGATCGTTCGGCACCACCACCACCATTTCCCGTCCCATGCGATTGCGCAAGCGCTGCGGGGAATCACAGGCCAGAAGCTCGCCATCTTTCATGATCACCACCCGATCGGCCTCCTCGGCTTCGGAAAAGATGTGAGTGGTCATCAGCACGGTCATGCCCCGCTCGCGCTGAAGGGATTTCAAGACATCGAGGAAGTTCCGCCGGCTTGCCGGATCAAGGCCGGTGGTGGGTTCATCGAGCAGCAGAATCTGGGGGCGGGTCAGCAGGCATTTGGCCAGTTCAAGCTGTCGCGCGAGTCCGCCGGAAAGGGTTTCCACCCGCTGGTGGAGACGGTTTTTCAGCTCGGTCCATTCCAGGGCCTCCGCCATGCGCTGGCCAACGGAATCTTCAAGGCTGCCGTACAGGGCGGCATGGATGGTCATGTTCTCGCTAACGGTCAGGTGTTTATCCACCGCCGGGCTTTGGAACACCACTCCCATGATCCGCCGGACCATGCGGGGGACCCGCATCAGATCATGTCCCCCGATGATGATCGAACCGGCGCTTGGCAGCAGCAGGCCGCACAGAATCCGGAACAGGGTGGACTTGCCGCTGCCGTTCGGGCCGGACAGAATGCAAAATTCTCCCGCTCCTACGTTCAGATCGAAATGGGACAAGGCAAAACGAGACGGTTGCCGGCGGGTGGCCGGGTAGATGTGCGTCAGATCGTGAATCCTGATCATGTTATCATCACTTCAAACAGAGCACCGCGACAGATTTCTCTCCAGTATAGACCGTGATCGTTCTTTCATTCTCGCATCCAGCGGGGATGATGTTCGAGAATTTCGGTATACACTGGACACCGTTCGTGATGCGCCCCCGGCAGATGGCCGATACTCATCAGAAATTCCTTGACCACTTCCGTGCCCGCGAACCGGAACGTGCCGCGAAAGACGCGAACCCACGCTTCCAGCGAAGGCGGCGTTGGAGGCTGTTCGATCCATGAGGCAAAGGACCCGTGTGTCGCCCGCAAGGCCAGCACCCGACAGGCATTATGGATCACCGCATCGACCTTGCGCCGGTTGCGGATGAGGGCGGGATCGGTCAAAAGCCGCTCCCGCTCCGCCGCGCCAAAGGCCGCCACCCGTTCCGGGACGAAACCGGCGAACGCTTTTCGCAAGGCTTCCCGCCGATTCAGAATCAAAAGCCACGACAGGCCGGCCTGGAAGATTTCAAGGCTCAGCCGTTCGAACAGCACCCCATCCTCCGCAACCGGGAACCCGTATTCATGGTCATGGTACGGCCCATGAACGGGATGCCCGGGCGCAATGTCGCAATACCAGTTCACGCCTGTTCAAGCTCGACCAGGGTGCCGTTGAAATCCTTCGGGTGCAGGAAGATCACCGGCTTGCCATGGGCACCGGTTCTCACGTCGCCCAGCACCTTTTTGCCGTCAGCCCTCATTTTAGCGGCGGCGGCGTTGATGTCGGCCACTTCGTAGCACACGTGATGGATTCCCCCCCGGGGGTTCTTTTCAAGGAACGCGGCGATCGGTGATTTTTCTCCCAAGGGATGGAGGAGTTCGATCTTGGTGTTGGGCAGTTCGACGAACACCACCATCACCCCATGGGCCGGCTGCGGCAGCGGATCGGATACCTTGGCCCCCAGAGTCTGGCGATAGAGCGCTGTCGCCGCGTCCAGATCCGGCACGGCGATGGCCACGTGATTCAACTTGCCAATCATGAGTTCTCCCCTTGTATTTCTCTATGGTATGAAACGCTACGGAACGAGAGCAGAGAATACCTTGGGCCTTGATCGGTGAGGATCAAAACCCATCACGATCAAAACCCGTCACGATCACAAACGCACAAGATGCACCTCGGTGACCGGCTTTTTGCCGAAACTTTCCCTGAAACGGCGTCGCACAGCCAGCCGGGCGGCTTCGCACATCGATTCGTCCTTGCGCCGTTCGTCCGCTGACAGTCGGCCCACGGCCATCTTCACCGCGGTGACCGCCGCGGTTATTTCCGCGCCTTCCTGTTCCGGATCGAGAAGGCCGGAAACGCTGACCTGCGGTTCACGCAACAGATGTCCTCCTTCATCCACCACCAGAGTCACCGCCGCCGCTCCATTGCACATCATGCGTTTGCGGCTGCGCAGAATGGGCGAATCAGACGGGACGAGGCGTCCGCCATCGACCGCCATCCGCCCCACCGGTACCGTTCCCAGAAGGACCGGCGCATCGGGGCCAAGGCTGACCACTTGGCCATTCTCGGCCACCATGGCGATGGAGCCGCACGCGCGCGCAAGTTTGGCGTGCTCGGCCAAGTGACGCATTTCCCCATGAATGGGCACCAGCAGCCGCGGCCGCAGCAGGCGGAACATCTCTTCCATTTCCGCCCGTCCCGGATGGCCGGAAACATGCACCGGATGGTCACGTTCGGTCACCACCCGTGCCCCAAGACGCACGAACTGGTTATGCAAACGATAAATGGCCCGTTCATTCCCCGGAATGATACGAGAGGAGAACACCACCATGTCCCCCGCTCCCAGCCGCACGAAGGGATGGTTGAGCATGGCTAGGCGCGTCAGGGCCGAACGCGGTTCGCCCTGGCTTCCCGTGCATACGTAAAGCACCCGGTCCCGCGGCAGCTTGGCGACATCATCGTCGGTGTAAAAGGAAACCCCCGAAAGGTAGCCGGACTGCCGCGCCACGGCGACGATGCGCCACAAGGACCGTCCCAGCAGGGCCACCCGCCGGTCATGGGCCGCCGCCGCGAGGGCAATGCTTTCGAGTCGCGCCACGTTGGAGGCAAAACAGGCCACCGCGATACTGCCTTCAACGTTTGCGAACAACCGCATAAGGCCTGCGCGCACGTCACTTTCCGATCCGGAGGAGCCTTGGGTGAAGACATTGGTCGAATCGCCCACCAGGGCCATGATGCCCTCGGCGCCCAGACGCGCGAGCGTCGCCACATCGGCCGTGGTCCCGATCAACGGTGCCGGATCGAATTTCCAGTCGCCGCTGTGCAAAACGGTGCCGGCGGCGGTGCGCAGGACAAGGGCCGTCGGCTCCGGGATGGAATGGGTCAACGACACGGCTTCGACGGTGAACGGTCCAAGGTTCAGCGGCTCCCCCAAAGTCATCGTTTGCACTACCGGCACATCGTGTGTCCCCTGCCCGAATTCGGCGAGTTTGGCGTTGAGGAGCGCCGTCGCGAAGGGTGTGGCATACACCGGGCAGCGCAATCGCGGCCACAGCCACGTCATGGCCCCCAAGTGGTCCTCGTGACCATGGGTGATGATCAAACCCACCAGATCGTCCCCCTGCTCCTCGATGAAGGTCGGATCGGGGAGCACGATATCCACGGACGGCATCGAATCGTCGGCAAACGTGATGCCGCAATCGACCATCAGCCATTTCCCATCATACCCATAAAGGTACATGTTCATGCCGATTTCCCCGGCCCCCCCCAGGGAAACGAAAACGATCTGGTCTCTGGGAAGGGCGAGGCTGCGGCTCATGCCGTGGTCATCATTGCAAGGAATCATGGGGAACCTTAAAGGGCTGCGTTACGCTGGTAGATTTCAAACAGGCCGCGGATGGTCAGATCCGGGTCGTGGTGGTGAATGATCGGCGTTGTTTCCTTGAACAGCGAGGCCAGACCGCCGGTGGCGATCACCGTTGTCGGCTGGCCGAATTCGGTATCGATACGCCGCACCAGACCTTCCATCATGCCCACATAGCCCCAGAAAATACCAGACTTCATGGCCGACACGGTAGAGGTGCCGATCACCTGCTCCGGCCGGCCCACGGCCACCAGGGGGAGCTGCGCCGCCGCCATGTGCAAAGCCGCCAGGGATTGATTTATGCCGGGAGCGATGACCCCACCGCAATAGTTTCCCGTCGCATCGACCACATCGAAGGTGGTTGCCGTACCGAAATCGATGATGGTCAACGGTCCGGGATAGGCGGCGTGGCCGGCCACCGCATTGACCAGCCGGTCGGCGCCGACTTCCTGGGGCTGCTCCATCAGGACACGCAGACCCAGTGTGACGTTCGGCTCCCCCACCACCAGGGCCTCGCAGCCGAAAAAACGCCGGCACAATAATTTGAGGCCGAACACCGCCGACGGCACGACCGAGGCAATGATGGCCCCACCGACCTTGCGCCGGTCGATGCCTTCCATGTCCAGAAGCTGCGCCAGCCACACACCCACCTCATCGGCGGTACGATCCGACTTCGAGGAAGCCCGCCATTGCCCCCGCAGGGCCTCGTTGTCAAACAAGGCAAAAACGATATTGGTATTGCCGCAGTCGATTGCGAGAAGCACCGTTCCTCTCCGTTCAT
>WOUV01000121.1 GCA_009773045.1 Rhodospirillaceae bacterium
TGCCCTGTCTGCACGGTCCCGACGGCGGTTTCATAGCCGACGATCTGTTCACGATATTTACAAAGCTGGCAGTTCATGACCGATTTTCCCTTAAGGGTATCGGTCACCTGTTCGACAAAACTTTCCAGGACCAAGGGATGGTCGTTCAAATAAGGGGCCTTGATGAATTCGGTCGTGGGATGGAGGACGGCCACTTCGTCGGTCTGGGTGTAGATGCGTTTGACCAGCACGCCGGTGAACAGGAAATAGGGAAAGACGATGATCCGACGGAACCCCAAGGGAACGATTCGCTCCAATGCCCTGTTGACGCGAGGATGGGCAACGCCGGAATAGGCGACCTCGGCCCAGCCGAATCCCATGCCCTCCCACAACATGCGGGCCACCTTTGCGATGTTGGAATTGGCGTCAGGATCGTTCGTGCCGCGACCGACGACGAGTAAAAGGGTTTCGCTGCGGGACACAGGCATATCAGAGGCTTTTTCGGCCGCCGCCACCCGTTCCTCCGCCGCTTTCAGAAGCCTTGAGTCAATGCCAAGATCACGCCCGTAGAGAACCTCCATTTCCCTGTTTTCACAGGCAAAGGAATTGACTTCCCACGGCAGGTCGTTTTTGACATGGCCGGCGGCAAACAGCATGCCAGGAATGGCGACGATGCGTTTCACACCCCGTCCCTTCAACGCTTCCAACCCGTCACGGATAATGGGGCGCGCAAATTCCAGATAGCCGTTTTCCACTTCGTAGTCGGGCAGACGCCGTTTCAGAAGATGAGCGAGATGGTCAAATTCCCGTATAGCCTCCACATCCCGACTGCCATGGCCGCACAGCATCACTCCGGTTTTGTCCGACATTCCCCCGTCTCCGCCCCCTGTCTTCGCACCTGTTATCGTGCCCGGCCCATACTATACAAAGCTGCATCCCGAATGGTACAGACAGACCCAATCCATCAGGCAAGAATCTCGTCGATCTCGGACTGCTGCATTGCAATGCTCGAGCCGTGAATGATCGCACTGGCCACATCCATCAATTTCTGCACGGCACGCGAACAGGTCGATGCTTTGAGACGCAAGAGTTCTTCGTCTCCTGTTGCGATTGTATTTTCAAGATGCATGAGCGATTGCGCAATCAGACGGTTGATGTGTTCAACCGTTTCCTCGAACGGCACGCGGAACTTGGTTGGAACATGCGCATAGGCCTCAATGGCGAGTTCCTTGTCGGAGAAGGTCGAATCGCGAAAGTGTTCAGTATAGCTTTTGGGCTCCCACGCTTTAGCATCTTCCAGAATCTCCGGCATGTCTGGAACCATTTCGAGCAGCATGACGATTTCGTTGAAATGATTCAAATAGTCGGTGGCCAGAAGGGTCTTGTCGTCGATATTGGCGCCCGCAACGCGCGCGCGGAACGCCAGAAAGCGCTCGAGATCCTGCGGTGGGATGTCTTTAAGATCAAGATCGATCATGGACTTGGCGTCCTTTTTCGTTATGCAACAATGGATAAAGTATGATCTTTTCCAGGTTGTAAGGCAATGCCTGTTGTTCGTGGGTCAGGCCATTGGCCTGCGATAGGGCGGGCAGATAACTCTCCCTCCTTCCGGTACGCATTCCCGTTCCGATTCCTTGCCCCGCATCGTGCCATTTCAATAAGCGGCATGGGGGGCCGGAATGACGCCTCATATGTTCTCTGTTTGTTGTTTATGTAGCCCAAATCATGCCTTATTGTTCGTTCTGGGTTCTATTTTTCGGTACGCCAAAAGATACACTTTTAAAGTGATCAATGTTATATTAAACTCCTCAAGGAGTATTATTCTCTATAGAGTGGCGTAAAAGCATGAATATATGAAAAACACACTATATGCGCGCACTGCTGTTGGCGCTGGCGGCGCTCATGATGCCCGTCACGGCTGCGGGCACAGAAGTCCCTACCTTGACCAAAGGGCCGGTACGCGCCGTTGTCCTGCGTGTCGTGGATGGAGATAGTGTCGAGGTTCGGGCGCACCTGTGGCCAGGGCTGGAAATGCGCACACTCGTTCGCCTGCGTGGCGTGGATGCGCCCGAATTGCGCGCTCGCTGTCCCTTGGAACGCCAGTTGGCCCAACAGGCCCGCGCCCATCTTGAACAACGTCTGGAGGCGGGCGTGGTTGAACTGCATGATATCCGGCACGATAAATATGGTGGTCGGGTCACGGCCCGCCTGCTTGTTGACGCGGCAGATGTGGGGGCCGATCTGGTTGCGCACGGTCTGGCCCGCCCTTATAGTGGCAAGGGGCCGCGTAAGTCCTGGTGCAATAACACCCCCCCACCTGACGGGGACGTTCGCTCGGATACGCTTTTTTCCTCGCCATGATCACAGAAATGAAGGGTGCGAATCGTTTCCTGCACCCCCTCGCGTTTGTCTCTTCGCATATGACTTTTCTGAGATATAAATCATCTCGCCAACAAAGCTGTAATAAGGTATGCTTTGCGTTATAAGGCTAAGGTTCATGTATAAGCCACAATGGCCGCCGTCTTCATGACGTGCCAAAAAATAAACCATCTGAGAAGACAGAAGGGAATTCGTTCCATAAAGGCAAGCAACGAGAAAAAGTGTAGGGGGGAAGGATAAAAAACGGAGAAGAGCCGTGAAAATCCTGATTGCTGACGACCATGGTTTGTTCCGGGAAGGATTGCGATTCGTTCTACAACAGCTTGATGCCGGCATCCAGATCATCGAAGCTGCTGATTTTTCTGAAACGTTGCACAAGGCCCGTCAGGAAGTGGGCCTGCATGTCATTCTGCTGGATCTCGTGATGCCGGGTATGACTTGGCAAGAAGGGCTGACCAGATTGCGCGAAAGTCTACCGGATGTGCCGGTTGTTATTCTATCGGCCTCTGAGGATAGACCCCTGGTGATGCAGGCGGTGAAACTAGGTGCCGCCGGTTTCATCCCCAAGTCGTCCAACAGCAAGATCATGCTGGGGGCCGTGCGGTTGGTGCTGTCGGGCGGTGTCTATTTGCCGCCGGCCCTTCTGGAGCGGAACGTCTTCCAGAAGACGAATGGCGGCGCAGAAGATGGAGAAGACTCCGACGTTGCGGCGCCGGGGGCGACTCATGTCTTGTTGACACCCCGTCAGCGGGAGGTCCTAGGTCTTGTGGGGGAAGGCAAGTCCAACAAGGAAATTGCCCGTCTGCTCGATCTTTCCGAAGGAACGGTCAAGCTGCACGTGACCGCCATTTTGAAGGCGTTGAAGGTCAACAATCGCACCCGGGCGGTGGTGGCGGCCTCTCAACTGGGGTTGACGTCCCTGCCCCGGGCCGGGCAAGTCCGAATCGGGTCGAAACTATGACATAACGGTCTTGAGAGCATTTTCAAAAAACTCTCCCGCAGAAAGGGTTACGGGATGCATACACGTTCGACAAACCGATGGTGTAGGATTCATGACGTGCTTGGTTCAGGGGAGGTGAGGGGGAGGGCTGGGGTCTCAATCTTTCTTGAAGGCGTCGGTGTCATTGCCACCACTGCGAGCCATGATCCCTTATAGGGTCCGTATGGCGGAGACAAAGGCGCGCGAGTCCGGTCATGCGTTTGCCGGTCATATGTTTGGAGGTGTGTGCATACGGGATCCCCCCCTCACGGGGGGAGGGGGGAATGCCACCCTCGTGAGCTGTCTTTGCTTGGTGTGGCCGAACTCAGGATCGACTACGGCCCCCGGCTACCGGATGTATTTCGTGCAGCGCGGCAAGACGTTGATCATCACCCTGACCGCCGCCGCCCTGGGCGACGTGGCGCGGGCAAAAGGCATGACCGACATCGCCCGCGACACCGGCCTGTCGTGGGCAAGCCTTTATAAAGCCCTGTCGCCCGAAGGCTGCCCGGAACTGGCCACTGTCCTCCGGCTATTAGGTATCGAGTTGAGGGCATTATTCCTCACTGCGGTGCATAGAATCCGGTACAGAGCTTTTGGGGGTCGAAGTAACGTCGGCACATCCAGGCGGTGCGTGCCTGCGCCACTTCCGGGTCGCGTGGCATCGCTCACGGTCATGATCCGCGCCGGCTTTTCCGCCGCCGGGCCAGGCGACAGAGGGAAATCAGCTCTCCTGGCCCGACGGAATCCCGCATCCGGAAATGCGGGATTTTCTTCGCTCTTTGGGAGCGGGCGTTAGATGATCCACTCTGGCGTGTACTGATGGCGCACAGTTCCAAGCATCGGCAGATGAAATGCATCCTCCCGTTCGCCCTTGAGCCTATGAGCAAGGTCCAGCAGAACATCCTGCAAGGCTTCTTCGATCACGGGATGATAGAAAGGCATTTGCGACAATTCGAAGACCGTTTTATCCGCCTCGATGCCCCAGGCCAGGAGATGCGCAATGTGTTCCGCCCCCACCCCGATCATGGCCGCGCCAAGCACCCGGCCCGTGGCCCGTTCCGCATACACGCGTAAGATTCCCCGGTTATTGCCGAGAATCATGGTCCGCCCGACCGGTCCGAACCGCACTTGGCCAACGATCATGGCGCTTTCGTCCAATTCGGTCCATTTCCTGCCGATCATGGCGATGTTAGGATCGGTGAACAGCACGGTCATCGGCGTCTTGCGCCGGAACGGGACAATGGGATTATGTACGGCATTGTAGCCGGCGATGCGCCCGTCTTCCATGGCGGCCTGAAGGGTTGCCGCCCCCGTGGCATCGCCGGCGATGAACACCGGAAGCGGGCCGATTTGCATGGTGTTTGGATTGAAAACCGGCACACCCCAGGAATCCAAGGGAACTCCCAGCCGCTCCAGATGAAGGTGTTCAAGATTTGGAGTCCGGCCCACGCAGGCCACGATCTTGTCCACATGCGTCTCACACCCGCCGGCAAAAATACGCAATCCATCGCCGGTTTCCGTGATCGCGATCGGCTGACCGAGGACCAGGGGGAAGTCACGGCCAATGGTTTCCACCACCAGGCGATTGACCACTGGATCTGGGACGCGCGCCACTGTCGCGCTTTCATCAAAGCCAATGACATCGACTCCGAGATGCGCCAGGGCCTGGCCGATTTCAATGCCGATCGGACCAAGACCGATAACGGCGATCCGCTTTGGCAGATCGTGGGAATCGAAAAGATCGTCTGTGGTGATGATGCGCTCCTGGAAACCGGACCATGCCTTGGGAATGACGGGACGGGAACCAGTGGCAATGATTACACGTCGGGCGGCGATGATCTGCCGCCCGACCTGTAAGCGCTCTGGTGACAGAAACGCAGCATAGCCATCGATGAACGTCTCTTCCATGTCATCTGTTGTGTTGGCGAGAATGAGATCGACGAAGGTATCGCGCATCTCACGCACATAGGCGAGAGCGTTCTGGATATCAACCTGCAAATGTTCTGCGCCCTTGATGCCATACCGATCGTATTTGTGACGTTGCCGAAAGGTATGGGCAATCTGGATGGCCACCTTGGACGGCATGCAGCCGACCCGGGCGCAGGTGGTGCCCAGCGGCCCACCGTTAATCAGAACATAATTGTCTGTGATCCGTTGCACTTCCTTGAGCGCATTCAACCCGGCATGTCCGGCTCCGATGACAGCCACGTCCACCGTCCTGTCCGCCGCCGCCGGGTCAACGTCAGGTGTAATAAAATCAGACATGATGCCTCCTTGTGACGCATGACCGCGCCCCATGATCATTGAAAATATCCAAACTATCGGTCCCCAGGTTCTTGACGAGGCGCGCCTCGTCAAGAACCCTGGTTCCTCTCTGCATACCCAGACGTTCAGACACGATATTCCGTGGCTGTTCGGCAGTGGGAAGCATTTTACTCAGTTCATCCGTTCTGTTTTGGCAGTAAATTCGCATTCGGTTCCGATTCGGCTGCCAAGTTTAAGCGGGTTATTGGTGCAATCTGCAACAGCAAGGACATCATAGGCAATGGGGACTTTTATTCTAATTTTCTTGCCATTCGGAAGAGTTACTTCTATTTCTTTCTTGTGAACGTGTTCGATACGGCAATATCCTTCCCCAAATTTTGATTTTTCGTTGAATGATACGGTCTCTTCGAGAAAATAACTGTCAGAAGGCGCGTCAAAACGTTTTTGAATCTTCACCTCCTGTCCTGGGGTTGTGCACGTATGGCTGCCAGTATCTACCGTATATGGACCATATGGACACCTCCGGAAACCCCACCTTTCTGACGACATGAGAGGCTAATTCTGGCTCGCTGTCGGCGTGCGGGTTGAAGCGGGTGGTTTTGCCGTCAGTT
>WOUV01000122.1 GCA_009773045.1 Rhodospirillaceae bacterium
GGACGCGTGCTGGGAGCAGCTCTTTATCTGGCAGGAGTCGTGGCGGCGCTTGACTGGCCGGACATTGATCAATCGTTGCGGGGATTTCTGCCGCACCGATCCATCATCACCCATTCCCTGATCGTGCCCTAGCTCGTGCTGGGGGCATGGCGGGGAGAGAGGGTGCGTCATCTTCTGGCGGGTCTGTCGTCGGGAATCGCCATTCATATGGCGGCGGACCTGTTGTCGCCCATGATGGGATTTGCCCTGATTCACTGGCCGTTTCCGTTCAGTGGCGCCCTTGATGCCTGGCCGTCGCGCCTGTGGATCGCCGGCAATGCGTTTCTTGGGGTGTGGCTGGCCTGCCGCATCGCCGGCACCGGGATCATGATCGTTCTGCCGACCGTGGGCGCCGCCCTGTATTATTCCTTCTTCCATGAACATGGGGTCTTGCCGGCGGTTGTCTTTGGTGTTCTGTACCTGCTGGCGGGGGGAAAGTGGAGGCGGAAAGCGTAATCATCTTGCGCCGTTTTGAAGGAATAGGGTACTTTGCCATGGTCCTTCCGGGCCTGTAGCTCAACGGGTTAGAGCGAGCCGCTCATAACGGTTTGGTTGCGGGTTCAAGTCCTGCCAGGCCCACCAGTCATAAAAATCCCTCTCCCCTGCGTGTCCTTTAGAAATCGAGATCTTCGTAATGCCGGGGTGGGAGCGCGCCGGGGATTTGTTCGCGCAAAAGCGGACGAAAACTCGGGCGGGATTTGATGCGTGCATACCAGTCTTTGGCGCCCTGGTGTTCCTCCCACGGCACGTCACCGATATAATCCACCGCCGATACATGCGCCGCCGCCGCAAGATCGGCCAGCGACAGGGAATCCCCAGCAAGCCAGCGCCGCCGTTCGGTCAGCCAGGCGATATACTGAAGGTGCGTGTTGATATTGGCCCGGCCGGCCCGGATGGCGCGGGAATCCGGTTCGCCCACGCCGGTCAGCCGCTTGCCGATTTTTTCGCCGACCAGATTGACCGTGACTTCGCGATTGAATTTCCCATCGAACCACGCGACCAGCCGCCGCACTTCCGCCCTGGCTGCCGGCTGCCCGTTCCCCAGCAGGGATACTTCCGGATAGACTTCTTCCAGGTATTCACAAATGGCTGCCGAATCCACGACTACAACGTTGTCCTCTTCCACCAGCACCGGCACATCCCCGGCGGGGTTGAGAAGCATGAAATCTGCCCGTCGTTCCCAGTGACGTTCCAGAACAAGGTCGAACTCAAGTTTCTTTTCGGCCAGGGCGAGTCTGACCTTGCGGCAATGGGGCGACAGCCAGATATGAAACAGCGTGCGCATCCCCTTCCGTGCCTGTCCTTTCCGTCTTCCCTGTCCTGCCCTTTTTCTTACCGGGCAAGGGTCAATTCCGCCACCCCTTCATCGACCGTTGAAAGAATGGTGAACACCCTGTCGAGGCGGGCGAGTTGCAAAACGCGCAGAACAGCCGGCCCGACTTGGGCCAGCACGAAACGCCGTCCTCCTTTGCGGGCCACCTGATATCCCTCCACCAGACTGGCGACTCCCGATGAATCGATATAGCTGACCCCGCTCAAATCGACCACCAGATTGCGTCCCTGCGCCAAGTGATCCAGTAACAGACGGCGCACCTCCGGCGAGGTTTGCAGATCAACCTCTCCTGCCGGCATGACAACGATAACACCGCCCCGCTCTGTAACAGTGACTTTCATCGTTCTCTCCCTTGCCCCTGAACACCTTTGTACGAGAACCTCTCATGCCATCAAGCCTCGGTTTTGACTGATGCGTAATGGCGAGCGCGTAAGCCGTCCGTCCGGCGCGCCTGACCTGAGGGGAACCTTGATCGGTCATGATCAAGGCTTGAAGGTATAGGTGATGCGTTTGCTCATGCGCAACAGGTTGCCGGCTCCGGAAGGGAGTGGTTGAAACGTGACCCCTTCCATGACCGAATTGATGATATGCGTGCCAAGCCCACCCGGACGGATATCATCCAGATCCCGCGGATGAATGGTTGCGGGATTGACTGTCGGTGCGCTGTCGCACAAAAAAACATCGATATGGTCGGCGACATGAAACATCTCAACAACGATATCCCCTTTGTCCTCCCCCTGATAGGCATGACGAATGATGTTCTGGCAGGCCTCATCCACCGCCAACATCAGATCCTGGGCACAGGCATCGCTGCATCCGCATAACAAGGCCGCATCGCAGACGATGGAGCGAATCAGCTTCAACCTGTCGGCGCGGGCTGGCACACGCAGGTTGAACAGAGGGGGGGTAGAATTCTCATGGATCTTTGTCATGCTTTTGCTCTCCGCTCATAACAGCGTACCGTCCACGGCAAAAAGCGTCAGATCGTCACGCAGAAGGGACCGCGGCACCGCGGCGGCCATGGCCGCTAGCCGCTGACGCAGCGGTTTTCCGCTTGAATGCCGGATCAGGTCCATCACCCCTTCGACTCCCAGCATCTGCTTTTCCGCCGCATTGGTATAGGCCTCGGTCAGGCCATCGGTGAACACATATAAGGTTCCCCCCGCCAACGTCAGACGCGTTTCGGGAAAATCCTCCGCCTTCAGACCCGTCAGAATCCCGACCGGAGGCGCGGTGGCCGGAATGGTCGAGAACGTTTCCTCCAAAGAAAACAACAGCGGTGGTTCATGTCCGGCGTTGGCCAAAATGACCGTTCCCTCCGACAGATCCAAAAGGCCGGCGATCATGGTGACGAACATGCCATGGGAACTGGTCTCGCACAATTCGTCATTGATCCGGGCCATCAGGATGCCCGGACGGTCAAGAGTTTTGGCAAGGCAGCGGAACACCGATGCCGTCTTTGCCATCAGAAGCGCCGCATTCATGCCCTTGCCCGACACATCTCCCAGCACGAACCAAAGCCGCCCCTCCGCCAGCCGCATCACGTCATAGAAATCCCCTGACACACGCCGCGCCGGCCAGTTGATGCCAAACACCGGCAGGGTTTCATCGGAAAAATCCGGCAAAAGGCCTTTCTGGATTTCACCTGCGAGTTCCAGTTCATGCCGCACTCGTTCCTGTTCGATCATGGCATTGGTATGATGGACATTCAGAATGGCAAGGCCGACCGCGGCGGCGAGAACCTCCAGAACATGAAGATCGGCCTGGCAGAACAGATGCTGGCGGTCCTTTTTGTTGATGACCTGAATGGCGCCCAGACGCTCCTGACCCACGTTGAGGGGGACGGTGAGGAGAGATATAGTTGTGAACCCTGTATTCTTATCAACTATAGAATGGAAGTCCTTGTCCTGGGCGGCGTCGATGACCATCTGGGAGGTGCCGGTTTGCACGGCGCGTCCCACGACTCCCTGATGGGCGGGCAGGCGAAGGCCGCTGATGTCAACGGGTCCATGGCAAGCGTAGCATACCAGCTCGTTCTCGTTCTGCTCGAACAGAAACAGCGAGGCCGCCTCAGCCTCCATGTAATCGGCGATGCGGTCAAGCCCGTGCTGCGCTACGGCGGCAAGGTCGTGGGAGGCGATAAAAGACCGGCTCATTTCGGCGATCAGGGCAAGATGCCGGGTAAAACTGGTATGATCGCCAGAGTGTGGCCCCGTCATGACCGATGCGTTCCCGGGAAAGAAGTGATGGCTTGGGAGGGGATTCCCCTTTTGCCTGTTCTAGGCGGTATCCGCCCCGTGCAGGGCCAGCCATGCCTTGGCTTCATGCCAGATGTAAACGTCGATCATGGACCGGTAAATCTTTTCGACCAACTCGGGATCGCCCCCCAGCACATGGGCGTGGTGGCGCACCCGGGAGATGATTTCCTCGATCCGCTCCGGCACCACCACTTCGGCCCTGGTTTTCTTGAAACGGGCCGCCTCGCGAACGTAATGGCTCCGCTCAACGATCAGGGCAACCATGTCATTGTCCAGGCGGTCGATCTGTTGCCGAACATCGTCAAGGGAACTGCACAGAGTCATGGCGCTTCATCCTTACTCTTCCATCTCGTCGAATACCGGGTCCACCGACCGTTTCCATCTGCCGAAATAGTTTTCCAGCAGGTGCTCGGCGGGTGTCTTTCCTGATTCGGCAATGGCGAACAGGGGATCGAGATACCTTTGTTCGTCCTCTCCCGCGGCATCGCGCCGCCGGCGTGCGCCAAGCCCCTCCCGGGCGATGGAAAGCATCCTGATGGCCACATCACGCACCGTTTGCCGCCGAAAGGGAGTTTTCAGACCCAGGCGAGGCACGTCCCGGCGCAAGCGTTCCCGTTCTTCATCCGTCCAGTCCAGAATCAGCGCCGCCGCCGCCGCCAGCGCAGCGGAATCGTACAAGATCCCGCTCCACAGGGCAGAGAGCGCACAGACTCGCGCCGGCGGGCCGGTATCGGCGCCGCGCATTTCCAGAAAACGTTTCAGCCGCACTTCTGGAAAGGCGGTGGTCAGATGGTTGGCCCAGTCGGTCACGGTTGGCCGTTCCCCCGGCAGGGCTGGTAGGCGACCGGCCATAAAGGCACGGAATGACTGCCCTCTGGCATCGATATGATGCCCATTACGGTAGACAAAATAAAGCGGTACATCGAGCATGTAGTCAACATAGCGTTCAAACCCCATGTCCGCGGCGAAAACGAATGGCACCATGCCACACCGGTGAGGGTCCGTGTCGGTCCATATGTGGCTGCGATAGCTGAGAAAACCGCTTGGACGCCCGTCAACGAAGGGGGAATTGGCAAACAGGGCCGTTGCCACCGGTTGCAAGGCAAGGGCGACACGGTACTTGCACACCATATCGGCCTCTGATTCATAATCCAGATTGACCTGGGCGGTACAGGTACGCAGCATCATGTCAAGACCCAGGCGCCCCACCGTGGGCATGTGATCCCGCATGATGGCATAGCGGCTTTTGGGCATCCAGGGGATCTCTTCTCGTCGCCAGCGGGGCTGAAAGCCCAGGGACAACAGACCGATCCCAAGCGGTCTGGCCACCGCGCTGACCGCGCGGTGGTGTTCGCGCACCACCCGTGCGATGTCGTGAACGGTCTGCACGGGCGCCGCCGACAGCTCGAATTGTCCGCCGGGTTCAAGGGAAACGGTGCTGCCGTCGGCACTGGCGAGGGCGATCAGGGCCGTTCCTTCCCTGACCGGCTGCCAGTTGGAGCCTTGCAGCCCTTCCAGCAGCGTCTCCACACCGCGGGGACCGCCATGTGGCAAGGGACAGCGGTCTCCAACCGTGAAGGTGAACCGCTCGTGCTCGCTGCCGATTCGCCACGCCGGGGGCGGTTTGCAGCCGGCGGCAAGGTATTCAACCAGTTGATATTTATCCGTGATGGGTTCGCCGCTGCCTGTGGCCGGACCGGACATGGGAACATTGCCTTTCGTGGAAGCGCCAGAAGGTCGACGACTTAACGCCGCCAGTCACCACACAGAGCCTGCCAACACGCCAACGCCGCCAGCGCCGCGGTTTCGGCGCGCAGGATCCGTGGCCCCAGGCTGACCGTTGTAGCAAACGGCAGAATACGCAGAAGGTCAAGCTCCGTTTTGGCAAAGCCGCCTTCCGGTCCCACCAGAAGGGCAACGGGGCCAGAGCCGAAGCGAGTCATGGCATCGGCGATGGTTTCTCCGCCGCCGGATTCATCGCACACGATCAGGCGCCGGCCTTCCGGCCAGTCGGCCAGGGCCGTGCCCAGCGGCACCACCGGACGGATCTCCGGCACCGTCAGGCGGGTGCACTGTTCGGCCGCGGCGATCCCATGGGCGCGCAGACGGTCCGTGTTGACCCGCGTCATCGTCGCATGGCGGGTGAACAGCGGCCACAAAACGGAAACACCCAGCTCGCACGCCTTCTCGACCAGAAAGTCGATGCGCAGCCGTTTGATGGCGGCGAACAGCAGCCACACGTCGGTTTCCTCCGGCGTTTGCGGGCGCCGTTGATTCCTGACGACAAGGACACATTGTTTGCGGTTAAGGCCCGTCACCTCCGCCAGCCACTCCCCATCGTGACCGTTGAACAGGGCCACTTCCGTTCCTTCGCGCGCGCGCATGACGTGGACGAGGTAATGGGCCTGTTCGTTCTCTGCCGTGATCCTTGTCCCCGCCGCCAGGGGCCATGGACCGAAAAGACGTATGGTCATGTATGACCTCATGTCATGATAGATTAAGGAGTGTGTGACGAAACTGGCGCCGACAAGAAAAACAACGGATACGAAAAATACAATACCTCTCTGCGGCGCAGTGAAGCGCAGTTGAAGAACAATGGTGCGTCAAATTGGGTGGGCAGCACTGTCACCAGCACCGACGGCGCGCCCAGTACCCATAACAAAGGCGGGTCTTGCGGCGGCGGCGCATCGGCAAGGGGCTGGGGCCGTGAAAAAAGATCTGGAGCATCGCGCCATGGAAGAAGGTGCCGCAAACAATGACAGTCTGGAGGAAGCCATTGGCGATCCGGACCCGGTGCTTCATCGCGGATCTCCTGTCTTGCTCCGTGACACCGCCCAGACGTTCGCCCCCTCTTTCGTCCCCGCCGACTGCAACGAACCCCCTGGGCCAGCCGTTCCCAAAGGGATCATATCATGAAGACGTCATCCAGGGACCTGACCATCTATCAGTTTAGCGCAATGGGTTGTTGACGGCAGGAATCTGCGTGTGATTCAAGGGGTCTAGCTTTGATGGAAGGGGGACTCAAATCGT
>WOUV01000123.1 GCA_009773045.1 Rhodospirillaceae bacterium
CGATCCTTGGCGCGCCAGGGACCGGGAGGAGTGCTGGTCAAGGTGTGCAAGCCCGATCAGGAACGGCGGGCCGATCTGCCAACCATCGGGATGGCAACGCTGTTGCATGCGGCCGCAGCAGGCTTGCGGGGCATCGCCGTCGAGGCGGGTAGTGCCTTGGTGGTGGACCGGCAGGCCATGGCGGAGCAGGCCGGGCGGCTTGGCGTGTTCGTGATCGGCATCGATCCCGCCATGCCGTGTCCGGATGATGGATAAGAGCGTCAGGAGTCGCGCGGTGTTTGGGGGAAAGAACACACAAGAGCATACCCGCTTGCCCTGGGCCTTAAGGCTTGGTTCTTGACGTGTCTGTTCCAGCGCGTTACGCTAGCTTTGGAAGACAAAGGGGAGCGTGCAGCGTTTCCGGCTTTCCATGCCCCCCGTGTAAAGACAGGGTCAATGCCCGAGGCACTCCATGTTTTGGTCGTCGATGACGATGCCAGGCTGCGCGAGCTTTTGCGCCGCTATCTGGTGAGCAGCGGTTTTGCCGTCACGACCGCCGCCGATGCCGGCGAGGCGCGGCAGAATCTGGGGATGATGGAATTTGACCTGATCATCCTTGATATCATGATGCCGGGCGAGGATGGTTTGACGTTTGCCCGAATTTTGCGGCGGACAAGCGAGATTCCCATCCTGCTGCTCACGGCTCGTGGCGAGGCCGATGATCGCATCCGGGGTCTGGAGGGGGGGGCGGACGATTATCTCCCCAAACCATTCGAACCGCGTGAGCTGCTTCTGAGAATCAACAACATTCTGCGCCGGTTGCCGCGTAAGGCGTCCGATCCCCACACCGAATTGCATTTCGGGATTTGCCTGTACGATGTGGTGCGGGGGGAGTTGTATCGCGGTGACCAGCCGGTGCGATTGACCTCGGCCGAGGCTGCCCTGCTCAAGGTCTTTGCCGCGCGGCCGGGAGAGGTGCTGAGCCGCGAGGATCTGGGTCATCACGGTGGCCAGGCCATCAACCTGCGCACGGTTGACGTGCAAATTACCCGCCTGCGCAAGAAGATCGAGGCAGATCCAAGCCTGCCTCGCTATCTGCAAACGGTGCGGGGACGTGGCTATTTGCTGCGCACGGATTAACAGAATTGAGGGGGGCGTGAGGGGAGGCTGGCCTCCCCCCACGCCCCCCTCAGTTCCTTTCCTTGGCCTTGGAAAAACCGTGACACCATGAGTACGCCCGTTCTGCTGAAACGCCTGATGCCGGGCCGGTTTTTGAAACGTTTGGTGCCAAGTCGTCTTCTGGGACGGTTGTTGCTGATCGTCGTCATGCCGCTGGTCATCCTGATTGGCATCTCGTCGTTCATTTTTTACGAACGTCACTGGGACACGGTCGCCCGTCAGCTTGCGCTGGGATTGGCGGGGGACATCATGATGCTTGTCGCGTTGCAGACGGTTTATCCCGACGACCAAACCACTATCTGGCGGATGGCCCAAAGCGGGATGCAATTGCAGGTGAGTCTGGAACCGGGGGGACGGCTGGACGATCGTCCCCTGTCGGAGGAGGAACGTGCCTTTTTGGACGGGCCTTTTGGTCTGGCGTTGCAGGAGAGGGTCGTTCATCCCTTCCGCATAGAGGAGGTGGAGCGCGATGTCCGTCTGAGCGTTCAGGTGGCCGATGGCGTGCTGCATGTGGTCAGCCCGCGCAAACGGGTGTTCAGTTCCACCACTTATATCTTCATCATCTGGATGATCGGGGTCTCGCTGCTGGTTTCGGCCCTGGCCATCGTGTTCGTGCGCAATCAGGTGCGTCCCATCCGCCACCTGGCCGCGGCCACGCGCTTGTTCGGCAAGGGGCGTGACGTACCTGGTTTCAAGCCCGAAGGCGCGGCAGAGGTTCGCCAAGCCGGCCAGGCGTTCGTGCTGATGCGGGAACGCATCCGGCGCCAGATCGAACAGCGAACCGAAATGCTGGCGGGCGTTTCCCACGACCTGCGCACCCCTTTGACCCGCATGAAGCTCCAGCTCGCCTTGATGCAGGAGGGGGAGGATATCGAAGCGTTGCAGGAAGACGTGAACGAAATGGAACGGATGATCGAAGGCTATCTGGCCTTCGCACGCGGCGAGGGAAGCGAATCGATTCAAATGGTCAATCTCACCGCTCTGCTGACCACCCTTGCCAGCCGGGTGCGTCGCCAGGGCGGGGCCATTGATCTGCATGTGGAACGGGAAATTCTTCTGCCCGTGCGGGCCAATGCCATGGAACGCTGCCTGTCGAACCTGATTAGCAACGCGGTCCGCTATGCCGGACATGTGGCCGTGCGCGTTAGTCAGCGGGGCGAAAGCATCGACATTCTGATCGATGATGACGGCCCCGGCATTCCTCCCGACAAGCGTGAAGAGGTTTTTCGGGCTTTCTATCGTCTGGAGATCTCGCGCAATCCGGCCACGGGGGGGGTCGGGCTGGGCCTGACCATCGCCCGCGACATTGCGCGCGGCCATGGGGGGGATGTGCTGCTGGAGGGCAGCCCCCTTGGCGGCCTGCGCGCCCAGGTCAGGCTGCCTGTATAGCGGCCTGTATAATAATGGTGCGCGTCTTTCAAAGGGCCACGGCCTGAACCGCCGCCCCCAGTTCGGCGATGATATGATGGTACAGGTCGCGTTTGAAGGCCACGACGTGGGCGGGCAGCGCCTCGAGGGTCATCCACCGCCAGGCCGAAAATTCGGGCATCTCGACATCCTCAAGGGTGATATCGGCATCCGTGCCAGTGAAACGCATGACGTACCACTTTTGCTTCTGGCCGCGATAGCGCCCCCCCCATATCGTGCGTGACACCGCGGCCGGCAGGTCATAGGTCACCCATTCCGCCGTTTCGGCGATGATTTCGGCCTTGTCCGTCCCGGTTTCCTCGCGCAGTTCGCGGAAGGCCGCCGCGCGGGGGTCCTCGCCCTCTTCGATTCCTCCTTGAGGCATTTGCCAGGCCGGCTGGTCGGTATCGATCCTTTGCCCCGCAAACACCTGCCCCGTTCTGTTCACCAGAATAATGCCGACACCCAACCGATAGGGACGGGTTTCGTCGCACGCGCCCATGACGACCTCCTGAACGGGATTGCTTGCCTGTTCTTCGAGTCTGTATCATACGGTTTCCGGAACCGGAATGCGATGCCAACAAGGCCATCGCATCAGAAGCTGTATTTTCCTGCCCCCATGCGCACGTGGTCACTATGGGACAATACACCTCCCATGCCCTCGCCCATTACGGCGACGGCCCAGTGAGTTGAACGGTCGGAAGTTTATCGAGTAGGCACAGACAGCTTCTCGCTAAAAAGCATCACGAGGCCACCTAAAAGTATCAGTCCAATCCCGGCCATTTTTACCCAATTGATGCCTCGGATCTCCATACCAAACAATCCAACCGATCCAGAATGGAGGCAAACAAGATTTGTCCCAAGAACACCCAGACCAAGGTATTGGCCACTCCGATCTTGGGTGCCGCCACGAACATGAACAAGATATAGAACACCCTCAAAAATCCGGCCGCCCACATCCACTAGGAGGTGTTCTCATACGCAGAAGGCTTCACTCCACCGTTCAACACATAACAAATTAAAAGAGATGCCAACATGCCGCCGGTATACAGAACGAAGGTGGCTTGAATTTGCGAAGCCCCACTGGAGTTGCGCAACGCATTCGTAATCGCGATCTGCACGGGAACAATCGCGCCGCCCAACAGACTGATTAGGACGTAAGGCACGACATTCATGCCAGGATATCCCTTTCCAAGGAATCCCAGTATCTGGACAGTTCTTCCAACATCCTATTAAATCCAATCAAAAAAATTTCTGTCCTTCTCTTGGAATTAATAAATCCATAAATTGTTTTATTCAAATCCTCAGCATGACGCGCCTCAGTTCCATCTAGCTGGATATCGTAGCGGCCACATCGTGCGCTGTTTGTTTCATTATATCGTATCTCATTACTTATTCTCACTTGGGGCTATCAGCGTCACAAACAACGATACACAGGCCCTGTCAAGCCCGTTTCCGCCGAGTCGCCACGTGGCGACTCGGGCCGTTTGACTTCCGCCGTCTCTCTGCTTATGATCGCAAGGGCACGGCAACGGGGGTGAACAATGGCGGCTGGGCAGAAACGAGGCGGCACTCCCCTGTCCCGTCTGAACTTGGTTTGTCCAGCATCGTTCGTCGCGCAGAACGGCGGGAAGCCCGTCTGGCGGCAATGACCCCCTGAAGAGTGGGCACAGTTCGAGTCGCGCAGCCACGCCGGGAAGCAGGACCGACCGGGAGCGAAGGCGCCAGAACCGCGACGCTCGCACCCGGATCGAAAGGAGAAGACCTATGCCACCGTGGATCAGGTTTACGTTCATCGCCTTTGGGATCGCCCTTGGGATCGCGGGGGCTGTTCCCGTGGCGGCGGAGGGGCCGGGGTCCGCGGCCGAGATCAAGATGTCGTTCGCGCCGGTGGTGAAGCGGGTCACCCCGGCGGTCGTGAACATTTACAGCCGCAAGGTTGTCAAGACCACTCAAAGGGTGTCGCCTCTGCTGAACGATCCCATTTTCCGTCATTTTTTCGGGGACCAGCTGGGGCGATCGTCGGAACAGGTCCAGCGGAGGATTCCGATGCGGTGACGGTGGTCTTGAGTGATCGTCGCGAGTATGAGGCCAGTCTTGTCGGTTCCGATGAACGAACCGATCTTGCCGTCTTGAAACTCAACAGTCCCAACGAAACCTTTCCGGCCCTTGCCATGGGAGATTCGGATACCCTGGAGGTGGGGGATCTGGTGCTGGCCATCGGCAATCCCTTTGGCGTTGGTCAAACGGTGACGAGCGGTATCGTTTCAGCCGTTGCCCGGACCTCCGTTGGCATTGCCGATTATCGCTTTTTCATCCAGACCGATGCCGCCATCAATCCGGGCAATTCGGGCGGTGCCCTGGTGACCGTGGAGGGGCGTCTTGCCGGCATCAACACCGCCATCTATTCCCGGGATGGGGGCGGCAATGTCGGGATTGGTTTCGCCGTGCCGGCCAATATGGTGCAGGTCGTGGTGAAAACCATCCTGGCCGACGGACGGACGGTCCGGCCATGGGTGGGGATCGATGGCGATGGTCTGACCCAGGACATCGCCGATTCGCTTGGGTTGCGCACGCCCAGCGGCGTTCTCGTGACCTCGGTTCACCGCGGCAGCCCGGGTGAGGTCGCGGGTCTTCGTCCTGGCGACGTGGTGCTGAGCGTCAACGGCCATGAAGTGGCCGATGTCGAGTCCTTGCGTTACCGGCTGGCCACCCTGTCTTTGGGCAGCACGGCGACCCTTCAGGTGTTCCGGTCCGGTTCGGTGCGGGCGATGTCGTTGCGGCTTTTGGCGCCGCCCGAAACGCCGCCCCGCGAGGTCACGGAAATCACGGGGCGCAATCCGTTTTCCGGCGCGACGGTGGCCAATCTGAATCCGGCGCTTGCGGAAGAACTCGGCCTTGATTTCAACGAAAACGGCGTCGTCATCATGCGCATCCAGCGCCGGACTCTGGCCGAAAGAGTGAACTTTCGGCCCGGCGATATCATTCTTGAAATCAATGGTCACGCGGTGGATACGGTCGTTGCGTTAAAGCGTCTCATTGCCGCCGCCAACGGCTGGCGTGTCGCCATCCGCCGTGGTCAGGCGGTGTTGCATGTCAGCGTCAGCGAAAAGTAATACTTGGGTGTTCTGAAGGTCGGGTGTTCTGACGGAGGCTTCAAACCAAATCGAGGGGGAGGCTCCCCCTCGATTCCAAATCATATTTTCCTGACCGCCTCGAGGAAGGCCTGGATTTTGGTGGCGCTTTTCACTCCGGGCCGTTCCTCGACCCCGGAGGAAACGTCGACTGCGTTTGCCCCAGTGCAGCGGATGGCCTCGATCACGTTCGTCGGGGTCAGGCCACCGGCCAGCATCCAGGGAATTGGCCACCGCCCGGACGAGGACAAAAGCTCCCAATCAAACGCCAAGCCATGGCCGCCGGGACGGTCCGACGCGGTGGGCGCCTTGGCATCGAACAAAAGCCAGTCCGCCACGCCCACGTATGCCGGAATGCTTTTCAGATCGGCATAGGTACGCAAGGAAAGGGCCTTCATGACCGGCACCCCGAACGTCTGCCGCACCGCCGTGACTCGTGTCGGGCTTTCCCGTCCGTGCAACTGGATCATGTTCAGACGAACATGGCGCGTCACGGTTGCGAGCCAGGCATCATCGGGATCGACGAACAACCCCACCCGGCCCACGCGATCGGGCAGTTTTTCAAGGATCGCGGCGGCATCACCAGGCATGATGAACCGTGGCGAGGGGGGAAAGAACACAACGCCCACAAAAGTGGCCCCCGCTGCCGCGGTGCCATCTTCGGGCCGGGTCAGGCCACAGATTTTCACGGCAACGGTCATGGGGGGGCCTCGGCGATTTCGCGGGCGATTCGCCGAGCGGCGGCGGCCGGGTCGAGCGCTGTGGTGATGGGGCGACCGATCACCAGGATATCGGCCCCGGCCGCCAGGGCCTCGGCCGGTGTCAGGATGCGCTTCTGATCGTCGCTGGCCGCCCAGGTCGGCCGTACCCCCGGGACCACCAGCCGGAAGTCGGACCCACAATAGGCCCGCAGGCGCTTCACTTCGTGTGCTGAACAGACCACTCCATCCAGCCCGCAGGCCTGTGCCAAGTCGGCAAGGCGCACCACCTGATCGGCCGCCGTGGAGGTCACGCCGGTTTCGGCCAGGACCGCATCGTCCAGGCTGGTGAGGACCGTCACCGCCACCAGCAACGGCCGGGGGAGGCCGGCCTTTGTCGCTTCTTCGGCGCAGGCCGCCGCCGCCACCCGCAGCATGGCCTGCCCCCCGCTTGCGTGCACAGTGAGCATGAACGGACGCAGGGGCATGACTCCTCGCACGGCGCCGGCGACCGTGGTGGGGATGTCATGGAACTTGAGATCCAGGAACACAGGCAAGGCATCGCCGGCCTGGCGCACCGTTTGGACACCCCCCGCCCCGTGGGCATGGAAAAACTCGAGGCCGATCTTGAGACCGGCAACGACCCCCGTGACCGCGGCGGCCAGGACGCACGCGCGGGACAGGTCAACCGTATCAATGGCACAAAAGACAGGGGGCGGAGCTAAGAAGAACATGCGCGGACAACAAGCCAAGGGTTGGGGGGGGGGGGGCACTCAGGATGAGGGAACGGTCTGCCGGATTTCAAGGCTCTGTTTTACATTTTTTCTGGCCTCTGATCCCTGTCACCGTGGATTTCCCCATGTGGGGTTTGCAGGTGTTCTTTCAAACGTGGCATGAGTTCGACCAGATTGCAGGGACGATGCCGGCTGTCGAGTTGCCAGCGGAGAATCCCGTCCCACGCATCCCGACAGGCGTTGGTCGATCCGGGCACGGCGAACAGATAGGTTCCGTTCGCCACCCCGCCCACCGCCCGCGACTGTAGGGTCGAGGTTCCAATCTTTTCATAACTGAGCCAGCGGAACAATTCCCCAAAACCCTCGATTTTTTTTTCGATGACCCGTTCGAAGGCCTCTGGCGTCACATCGCGCCCGGTCACGCCGGTACCGCCGGTGGTGATGACCACATCCACCTGGGAATCGGCGATCCACCCCCGCAGACGGGCAACGATCGTTTCGACATCGTCGGGCACGATCGCGCGGTCGGCCAAGGCGTGACCAGCGGCGGCCACCCGGTCCACCAGCAACTGGCCAGAGGTGTCGGTGGCGAGGGTTCGGGTGTCCGATACGGTCATAATGGCGATAGTGACCGGAACGAACGGACGTTTTTCATCGATACGGGACATTTTCGGCCACCATGCGGTTATAAGGACCAAGCTGAATATAGAGCGGCCAGAGGCCACTTGCCAGCGCATCCAGCGAGGGCGTCGGTTGGTCCAGGCGTATCCGGTACATCCAAAAGTGTGTCAGAACCTGTTCAACGAAAAGGCGCGTTTCCACCCGTGGCAGGCGGGCTAGGAACAAAAGGGGGTCTTCCTGCCGCGGGTCTTGTCGCACCCACCGGATCAGGTTGCGTGGTCCCTAGTTATAGGCGGCGATCATATACAAAAGATTGTCCTTGATATCCGGATCTTCCAGAAGATGTTCAAGGTAGCGCTGTCCCAGCATCAAATTGATTTCTGGTTGATAGAGGGACGCTTTGGGTGTTGCCGTCTGGCCGGCGCTGCGGGAAAGGAAGGAAGCGGTGGAGGGAAGAAGCTGCATCAATCCCCGGGCGCCGGAGGGGCTTCTGGCTTTGGGATTGAAGTTCGATTCCTGACGGGCGACGGCCAGAATCAAGGCCCGATCGATCCGCCAGCCACCATCGGGACGCCACATCGGCACCGGATAGCGGGCGGCTGCGGCAGGGCGCTTGTCGGGTTTTCGGTCTGGAGGCGGCCGCTCCTTTTCCCCGTTTGTGCTGTCGGTTGCGTCGTATGGTTCCGGCAGCCGTCCGATGTTCTCCGACGGCGGGGTTTCTTCATCGACGTGAATCTCGCGTCCAAGCGCCCGGTGGGCCAGGAGTCCGTAAAAAGTGTCCGGGTGCCGGGCCGCCTGATGCAGCCACAGGGCGACCGCTCCCGGGTGGCGGGTCTTCAAATGGGCGCGGGCGGTCCAATAGGCCCCGGCGGCCGCCATTTCATTTGAGGCGCGTGGAGTATGCGCGAGGCGCTCGAAATGAAAACGCGCCTTGTCCAGCGCGTGCCGCTGCCAGGCGTTCAGCCCGGCGTTCCACTCTGCCGTTCCATCGGGCGTTCCCCCCCGTTCATCGCGCGCCGAAGCTGGCATGGCGATGAGCCACAGGACCGCAACCGCCGTTCCCAGGAGCCCCCGAAAGCCCGTTCGCTTTCTTTTCATCCTTACGCCCCGTGCCGTAACAAAATTTCACCGTGTGCTTCATGACGTTGATAGCGAACGCACTGCGATAATGGCAAGTCAAACTTTTGGCGCTGCAACTTGTTTTTTGGGGGGTGGTCCGGAAAAGTGGCGCGAAAATCAGGGAAACGGCCAGGGAAACGGCCAGGGAAACGGCCAGAGAGACGAAAGGAATACCCATGATGGCGATGCGCATGAAGGTGCATGAAAATATCGTGTCGTGTTTCGTTATTTTCCATGACGTCCCGGCAGGAATTGCCCGGACAAATTTGCCGGGCCACGTGCCGGCGCGAGAATCCCAGCCCTTGGAGATTCCTCTGGATGCTGGCATGCCGTTTGCTTTTATGTTTGGCGAATATGTTTGGCGAAGCCACAAGGGGACGCCGTTTCGAGCGGCTTGTTCAAAGGTGAGGATGGTCATGTTCATTCGTCGTGCAGCATGGGCTGTCGTGCTTGTGACAGCGTTGATTGTCGGGGCCGCGATGGCTCAAGCCAACTCCCGCATCAAGGACATCGTCGATTTCGAAGGGGTGCGCGACAACATGCTGGTGGGCTATGGCCTGGTGGTCGGGCTGAATGGCACGGGCGATTCGCTCGCGGATATGGCCTTCACCAGGGAGAGCCTGATCGGCATGCTGGAACGCTTGGGCGTCAACACCCGTGGTTCGGAGATGGGGGCGAAAAACGTTGCCGCCGTCATGGTCACCGGCGTTCTGCCTGCCTTTGCCCGCCAGGGCGCCCGGGTCGATGTCAACATCAGCGCCCTGGGCAATGCGAAAAACTTGAGCGGCGGCACGCTGCTGGTGACGCCGCTGGTGGGGGCCGACGGCGAGGTCTATGCCGTGTCGCAAGGTACGATCCAGGTTGGCGGTTTCTCCGCCGCCGGCAAGGCCGCGAGCGTGACCAAGAATATTCCGACGGACGGCCGCATCCCGAACGGGGCGATCGTCGAGCGCGAGATTCCCTTTGCGTTGGAATCCTTGCGCACGGTCACCATCGCCCTGCGCAACCCCGATCTCACCACCGCCCGCCGCATCGCCCAGGCCATCAACGCCTTCGTGGGCACGGCGGCGGCCCGCTCCAGCGATCCCGGTACGGTGATGCTGACCGTTCCGTCCAATTATGGGGGGGACGTCGTTGGCCTGTTGACCGATATCGAACAGTTGCGCATCGCCCCGGATACCGTGGCCAAGGTCATTATTGATGAAACGACCGGCACCATCGTGATCAGTGAGAACGTGCGCATCTCGACCGTCGCCATCGCGCAGGGGAGTTTGACCATCAAGGTGACCGAAACGCCCCAGGTGTCGCAGCCCGCTCCCTTCACCAACATCAGCCAAAGCGCCACCGCCGGAGCGGGCGGAGCGGGTGGGGCAGGAGGCGCGGGAGCGTGCACTCCAGGACAACTCGACGCGAACGGGAACCCGGTTTTCAACCCCGCCTGTCCCACAGGCGCCGCCGGGGCCGCGGGTGGCAATGTCACCCAGGACTCCGGCATCAAGACCACGGTGGTGGACCGCACGCAGATCGAGGTGGACGAGGGGAAAGACAAGAAACTCACCACCCTTGACGGCGGCGTGACGCTGCAAAGCCTCGTCAATGGCCTGAACGCCCTTGGCGTGGGGCCCCCCGCGGGACATGATCTCGATCCTGCAAGCGATCAAGGCGGCAGGCGCTTTGCATGCCGACATCGAGGTGATGTGATCACGGACGATGAGAACGGGAGATGCGGGCCATGACCACGCGCGCGCGCCCTCCGTGGGAGGAGGTTCGACCGCGGGCGCGCAGGCCGCCGCGAAAAAATTCGAAGCCATGTTCGTTGCGGAAATGCTGAAACCCATGTTCGAGAACCTGCCCACCGATGGGCTGTTCGGCGGCGGTCACGGCGAGGCCATGATGCGCAGCATGCTGGTCGATGAATACGGCAAGCGGATCGTCGAACACGGCGGACTGGGCCTGAGCGATCAGATCACGAAAACCATGCTGCAAATGCAAGAAGCGCAAAAGATGCGCGAGGAGAGCGCCCCATGATCACGCCCCCGAAATCCGGCCTGAAGCCTCCCGGCAAACCTGGCCTGAAGAAACCCGGCAAGCCTAGCTTGAAAGCCGCGAGCGCTCCGACGCACCGTGCCGTGCGGCAGGCCGAACCACCAGCATATCCCGCAACGCCGCCCCAGGCGGAAGGGCCGGCCACCTGCCCCAGCCCGCGCCAGGCCGATCAACTGGTGGAGGTGGTCGAGATGCTGTGCGCGTTGTTCGAGACCGAAAACACCGCCCTGCGGGCCCACAACATCGCCGGCGTGCGTGAACTTGCCACGCGCAAGGAAAAGCTGACCCGGCTTTATATCGAGTTGATGATGTCCATCGCGCGGCAGGCCGATGTTCTGAAGACCCTGGAAGAAGAGCGGCGCGCGCATCTGAAAACCCTGGAGGCCAACCTCGATGCCTGCAACCGCATGATCCGGGTGGTCGTGAATGCGGTCAAGGAAAAGCGCTAGGTGATGAACGCCCTTTATGATGCCGATGGCACACCGGCCCTGCTTCTGCCCGCGGGTGGCGCCGGCATGGCCTTAACCCTCGACCGGGATATCTGACGGTGACGTGTTGAAACGGTGCAACCGTGACGGCCCCCGGAACGCGGGTGCCGTGAACTGCGACAAGAAGAAATCGGAGCCGTGACGATGACGCTGACATTAGGATTGGGTGCCGCCCTCAGCGGTCTGATGACTGCCCGCAAGGGACTTGATCTAACGGCGCACAACATCGCCAACGTGAACACGGAAGGGTTCACGCGGAAAGACTTCAACCCGGTGTCGCGGGTTCTCAATGCTCACGGCGTCGGCGTCGAGGTGATGAACGCCACCCGCGAGGTGGACGAAGGGCTGTTGCGTGACATCCGGCGCGAGGGGGGCATCCTCAAGAAACTGGACGTCGCACGCCGGAGGCCAACGCCTCCCTCAGTCACGCCATCAACGGCGTGGCCCAGGAACTGGAGGTGCTGGCCGTCAGCCCCAGCAATGCCATCGCCCAGACCTCCGCGGTCGACACGATGGTGGGCCTGACGCAAAAGATGAACACCCTTTCCAAAAGCGTGCAGGAATTGCGCAAGCAGGCCGATGAAGCCCTGACCGCCGCTGTCGATACGGCGAATGGACTGCTCGAAAACATCGCCAGTCTGAACGATAAGATCGTGCGCGATCTTGCGACCCAACGCGGCGCTTCCGATTTGATGGACCAGCGCGACCTTGCCTTGCGCAAACTCTCGGAACTGATGGATGTTCAAACCTTCATCCGCGAGAGCGGGGCGGTGGTGGTGTTCACCACCAGCGGCACGACGCTCGTGGACAGTTCGGAAGTCAGCCTGTCCCCCCTGGCAGACCAAGGCCGGCGAGGATTTCGATGGTATCGAAATCGGCGTGATCGATATCACAAGCGAAATGCGCCAGGGGCGCATCAAGGGCCTGGTCGATTTGCGCGACAGCGTTCTGCCCGATCTGCAAGCCGAACTGGACCAGCTCGCCAGTACGCTGCAACGGGAAGTTAACACGATCCACAACCGTGGTGTCGGCTTTCCGACGCTGCCAACCGAGATGACCGGGACCCGCACCTTCGTCGATTCGAATACCCAGAAAATTTTCCTGGATGGCACGGTGCGGCTGGTTCTGATCGATTCAAGCGGGGCGGAAGTTGCCACCGATACACTGTCCAACCTTATGGGTGGGAGTAGTGGCGGAACGATCAACGAGGTCGTGGCAGCCATCGATGGTTTCCTGAATACTCAGCTTGGCGCGGGGACCTATGCGCAAATCGACGATGGCAAGCTTTCCATCACGATTCCGGCTTCGTCCGGGGTCGGGCTTGTGTTCCGGGATGAAGTGTCGACAACCGACCGTACCGCCAAGGATGCCACCGTTTCCTTCAGTACCGATGGTATCGGCGACTCCAGCATGGCCGAGGAAACGGTTTCGGGCTTTTTGAATTTTTTCGGGCTGAACGATCTTCTGGTGAGCAACCGCCGCAATTGGGTCTGGGAGTCCTCTTTGCTGGCGCCCAAGGCCACGGTTGGCGCCAGTGGCACCCTCCAACTCGGCGATGAGACCAACGGGATCATCACAGTACCGACCCTTGCGGTGACCGCGAGCGACACCCTGAAAACCCTTGCCGCCAAGATCAACGACGACACCACCCTGAACCAATCTTTCGAGGCGGAAGTGGTCCCGGAAGGGGGGGGCGAGCGGCTGCGCATCAAGCACAGGAACGGCGAGGAGATGGTGGTGACCAAACAAATCGGGACCTCCGTTCTCGCGGCCCTGGGATTGGCCAAGGGCACGGTCGGGCTGTCAACGGTTTTGACGGTCCGTTCCGACATCGTGGATACCCCCCAGAAAATCAGTCGCAGTTTCCCGCAGTTTTCGGTCGATCTGGATGCGTATTCCGTCAGCACCGGTGACAACACGGTTGCCAATCAGTTGGCAAATCTGTCTGACCATCTATCAGTTTAGCGCAATGGGTTGTTGACGGCAGGAATCTGCGTGTGATTCAAGGGGTCTGGCTTTGATGGAAGGGGGACTCAAATCGTGG
>WOUV01000124.1 GCA_009773045.1 Rhodospirillaceae bacterium
GGTGACGCGCCGCATGGCGGTGCCTCGCCCCGACAGGCTGGGATTGGTCATGAAATAGGTGTGGGCGCTGAAGGCATCGCCGGTATCGGGCAGGCGCGTATAACGGCCATCCGGGTTCAAGATCCAGCTTTGCGCTTCGTCTTTCAAGTTGGCCGTCATGATCTGGTCCAATATCTGTTGATGCACGGTAGGATTTTCGATCGGGATGAACGTTTCCACACGTCCGGTCATGTTGCGGGTCATCCAGTCGGCGGAAGACAGGAAAACCTTGGCCTGGCGGGAGGGCATTTTTGAACCGTTGCCGAAACAGACAATACGGGCATGTTCAAGAAACCGCCCGACAATGCTTTTGACCTGGATGTTTTCAGACAACCCGGGCACCCCCGGGCGCAGGCAACAGATGCCGCGCACGATCAGAAGAATCTTCACTCCCGCCTGGGAAGCGCGATACAGACCATCAATGAGATGGCTGTCCACGAGCGCGTTCAGTTTAGCCCAAATGACACCGGGGCGGCCGGCCGTGACGTGTTCCACTTCGGCGGCGATCAACTCCAGGAGTCGCTCCCGCAAGCCTAGGGGCGCCAGAATCAGCTTTTCCATCGTTTCCGGTGTGGCATACCCGGTCAGGAAATTAAAAGTGCGCGCCGCATCCCGGCACAACGCCGGGTCGGATGTAAAAAACGACAGGTCGGTATAAACCTTGGCCGTGATGGGATGATAATTCCCGGTGCTCAAATGAACATAACTGCGCAGTCCCCCCGAAGAGGTCCGGCGCACGACAAGAGAAATCTTCGCATGGATCTTCAATGTCAGGAAGCCATAAACCACCTGCACCCCGGCCCGTTCCAGGTCGCGCGCCCAGCGGATGTTGGCCTCTTCATCGAAACGGGCTTTCAGCTCCACCAGGGCCGTGACCAATTTCCCCGCCTCGGCCGCCTCGATCAGGGCGCGGACGATGGGGGAATTTTCGCTGGTACGATAGAGCGTCTGTTTGATGGCCACCACCTGCGAGTCGAACGCGGCCTGGCGCAAAAACTGGACCACGACATCGAAGGACTCATAGGGATGGTGGACAACGATGTCCTTCTTGCGGATGGCGGCAAAGCAGTCGCCGGCGAAGCTGCGGATTCGTTCGGGAAAGCGGGCGTTGAACGGCGGGAACAACAGATCGGGGCGATCGTCGGTAATGAGGGTGCGCGTATCCGCAAGGCCCAAAAGACCATCCAGCTGGAACACATCGTCCCGGTGCACGTCAAGCGCGTCACAGACGAAATCGGCAAGATCGCTGGCGATGGAAGCCTGGAGGCTCAGCCGGATAACATTGCCGCGCCGGCGTCGTTTCAGGGCGCTTTCGAAACTGCGGACCAGATCCTCGGCTTCCTCGTCGATTTCCATCTCGCTGTCACGGATCAGCCGGAAATGGCCGACCGTGTCCACCTTGAATCCCGGAAACAACCGGCCAAGGTGGAGGCATAAGACATTTTCCAGCGGCAGATAGCGGATGGAATGCCCCGGCAGTCGGACGAAACGGGCAATCTGATTGGGGATGGGGACAAGGGCACGCATCGGTTCGCTGTCTTCCGTGCGCATCAGCTGCAACACCAGGGCAAAGCCGAGATTGGGGATGAAGGGGAAGGGATGGGCCGGATCAATCGCAAGCGGTGTCAGAATCGGAAACACCATGTTCATGAAACAGTTCTCAAGCCATGTCCGTTCCTCCGTCGTCATTTCGCCGACATCAAGGACGGCGACACCCGCTTCGCGCAACTCTGCCTTCAAGGTGCGCCAGCACGCCTGCTGCCCTTCCATCAGGCGGCGCGCTTGCGCATTGACCGCAAGAAGTTGCTGCGCCGGGTTGAGACCATCCTGGCTGAGGGTCATGATGCCGTTATTGACCTGACCTTTCAGGCCGGCGACGCGCACCATGTAAAATTCGTCCAGATTGGCTGCGGAAATGGACAAGAAATGCAGGCGCTCGAACAGGGGGTGGTGGCGGTTTGTGGCCTCCTCAAGAACGCGCGTATTGAAAGCAAGCCAGGACAGTTCACGATTGATGAAACGTCCCTGCGACGCCATCTCAAGCGATGCGGCTTCCGCCTCGGCCATGCTGCCCCCTCAACGACAGACCCCCCATTCCCCTTCAGAAAAAGAGCCTCGAGTCCACAGAGAGTTGTCTCTGTTAAGGTACCGGCTTTGCGTGCTTTGTGGCTTCACTTTCCCGATGGCTGCGACCAGCGGCTGGTGGGATAACGATAGCCCGACCGCCCACTCCGCGGTACAGGGGCCGGAGCACTGCCAGCGCCCTGTGCACTTCCTTCACTTTCTTCTCCCGCGACGAAGCCTTTTTTCCGTTTTGTCCCCAGGCCCATGCGATAGGCCAACTCCGACCGTCGTTCGGCATAATCCGGCGCGACCATGGGATAATCCCCCGGAAGCTGCCATTTGTTTCGGTATTCATCAATCGTCAGGCCATGGTCGATACTTAAGTGTCGTTTCAACATTTTGAATCTTTTACCGCATTCAAGACAGACAACATGAGAAGCCGTGACCGACTTTTTGATGGGCATGGCCGGAACCGGCCTTTCGGTCGATGCCGATGGTTCTTGCAAGGCCGAAACTAGAGCATAGTAAGTGGTTTGGAGCACCACTGTCAACTCACTGGTAGGAACCGGGTTGTTTTTAACGTATTCGACAACGATACGTGCTGTTTCCTTCAACAAATTCATATCTCCCCCTTTTCGCTTCATTTTCTAACCGTCAGCACGCACATTGTCAAGACAGCGTTGAAGACAAAAGTGCACAGCAATACGCAGTCTTGCAAAACATAATTATGGCGCAACCCGTTCAGCACCGCAAATGTTTTTAACGATTCATGACATGGCCTTTACCTTTCCTTTGACGCCGGTATTCCAGCACGACGTAAAATAGGACGACTTTAAGGAAAAGTCCCCTGCCAAAGGCAAAAGGTGTCCAGTGAAATGCCATCCAATGGAATCACACACGGCTCTGGCGCGCATCCAAGAGCGCCCACCCGCCGGGGCCGAACGCTTCCAACGGCTGAAAACGTTGCTTGTAGGACATCTTGCGGCTTTCCGCAATCCAGTATCCCAGATACACATAAGGCAGGCCCAGCCGCCGGGCTTCCTCCACAAGCCACAAAATCATGAACGTCCCCAGGCTATGGTGCGGCATGTCCGGAGCAAAAAAGCTGTAAACGGCCGACAGACCATCACTCATGCGGTCGGCAAGGGCCACGGCCACAAGGGTGGTCTCCGGGGAACGGAATTCGATGGAAAACGTTTCTATGGGGCTGTCTTCAACCATGGAGCGGTAATCATAAAATCCCATCAGGGCCATGTCGCTTCCGCCGTGCCGGGCTTCCTGATAGCGGGAGAACAGACGGTATTGTTCGGCCGTGGCCCGCGCCGGCAGGCTTTGCACCTGCATCCGTTCGTTCACTTTCAGGATGCGCCGGAACGAGCGTTGGGACCGCAGCCCCTCAACCACGATACGAACCGGAATGCAGTCGCTGCATCCCGGGCAGGCCGGAGCGTAGGCGATGGAATGGCTGCGGCGAAAGCCGGCCCGCGACAAGGACTCATGCAAAGCCTCCGCGTCTGGCCCGGCCAGTTCGGTCACGATTTTGCGCTCCAACCGTTCCGGCAGATACGGGCACGGCATGGGAGCGGTCGTAAAAAAGAATTGTGGTCTTTTAAGCGGTATGTGATCCATGTCGTTCGTCATCTTTCTGCGAAGCACCGACACGTCCCCCCTTTCACTGCCGGGCGCGTCTTGATCACACATATGGGGCCGACATTCGTCGAAGGCCACCCCACGGCGCGCGCCTGTTCATGAAAGCACGAAAGCCCGAAAACAGGAAAGCATGAAAGAAAGCCCCGCCAGGGCGATCGGGTAAAGGACAGCGGGGGTCTTTTCCCCCGGAAACACATGGAGTGCTCGCGATTTCCCATACTGAAAAGGCACTCGGGGGCGCTGGTGACGCCCCCTGATGCCTTCAGGCCCGGCTGATGAACAGGCGGATGCGAATCAACCCGATGGTCACGTCGAGACGGAAGAGGAACGAAACCGATCATCCTTTGATCGCGTTCTTCCCGGCGGCCCCAGGCATAACGGATTGTGGTGGCGACGGAGGGGAAGCGGGCGTTCCGCTCAGATCCCGCAAAAGGACGATACTGATGCGGCGATTGCCGGCCGCCCGGGGATCGCCGGGAATCAATGGGTCGGTCTCGGCCCGACCGACGACCCGAACGATGCGCGATTCGGGCACGCCGGCGCCGATCAAGGCCCGGCGGCTGGCCAGGGCGCGGTCAGCGGACAGCTCCCAGTTGGACCAACCGCTGGCATCATTGAACGGAATAGCGTCTGTATGGCCGGAAATGGAAATCTTCTGGGGCATTTCCTGGACGGCACGTGCAACCAGTCCTAGAGCGCGCTTGGTATGTTCGTACATGCTGCTGCCGCCGGAAGGAAACATGGCAAGCCCCTCGGCATCGATAAGCTGGATGCGTAACCCTTCGGCGGTGTTGTCGATCAGGATGTTCTGGGCCAGTCCGGCCAGTTCCGGCGTGCGCACAATGGCTTGACGCAGCTCTTCCGCCACTTGTTCGAACTGTTCTTGCTCATAGCGGGCGGTGGCCTCGGAGTCGGTTTCCATCTGGCCCTGATTGGGGTCGGTCAGATCTTCCCCTCCGGCGCCAATGGTGGGAGGGGGCATCGATGTCGAGGAACTGATGGAGAAGGTGGCATTGGGCATGGCGCCTTCGCCGATCACCGTGCCGCCCGACAGAATCTGTCCTGCTCCGGTTGTGCTTTTGGAAAGCGAGGTCGGGGCGAAATAGTTCGAAATGCCCTGAAGCTGTTCCTCGGTGACGGAATTGAGGAGCCACAGCAGCAGGAAAAACGCCATCATGGCCGTCACGAAATCGGCATAGGCCACCTTCCAGGCGCCGCCGTGGTGGCCGTGGCCGCCCTTTTTGATACGCTTGATGATGATGGGCTGGGAACGGCCTTCTTCATCGGCCATGCGGTTCTCCCTTGCGTCCGCGTTCGATCCGAACGGCGATTCATTCGCTGCTCAGATTATTGACCGCATTTTCAAGTTCGGCAAATGTTGGTCGTATCGAATCGGGAAGAATCTTGCGCGCGAATTCGATTGACACTTGTGGGGCATAGCCCTGCATGTGCGCCAGCAGGCCGGTTTTGATGCACATCAAATATTGTGTGTCGGCTTCGTAGATCTGTTCCAGGAGTTTACCCATGGGGGCGACGAATCCATACGAGGCCAGCACCCCCGAAAAGGTGCCGACCAGGGCGCCGCCGATCAGATGCCCCAGGACCTCTGGTGGTTCGGTGATGGACCCCATGGTGTGAATCACCCCCAGCACCGCGGCGACGATGCCGAGGGCCGGCAGGGCATCCCCCATGGTCGTGATGGCCGTTGCCCGCGCGCCCACTTCGTGATGGTGGGCCTCGATCTCGGCATCGATGATGCTTTCCACTTCGTAGGCATTGTTCGTGCCCAGCGTCAACAGTCTTAAATAGTCACACAGGAACAAAAGCATGTGATGATCGTGCATAAAACCCGGGAACCGCTGAAACAAAGGGCTTTCATCGGGCTTTTCCACATGGCTTTCAAGGGCAAGGTCGCCTTTGGTCTTGGCCAGGAGAAATATGGTGTAAAGCATCGTCAAAAGTTCAAGACAACTACTTTTGTTATGCTTTATACCCCGCAGAAGGAGCGGAAACGCTTTGAGGGTTCCCATGATGACTTCCTTGGGACTGCCGATCAGAAAACTGCCGATCATCGCGCCGAAAATGATCATGAATTCAAACGGCTGATACAGCACGCCCATGTAGCCGCCGCCGAGCATGTAGCCGCCGAAAACGGTGATGAAGATAAAGATGATTCCGATAATGAGAAACATGCCCGATCCATGACGCTGCCCAGAGAGGCCTCCATCATTATCGTCGCGACGCAGAAGTCAAGTTTTCCGACCGAAACAGCTTTCAATCAATGACACGAAAGGACACGCACCTCCCGGGCAATCGCATGTGCATGCCATTGCCCGGGCGTGATGCCGCTTTGTCACCAGCTCAGCTTTTCGATGCCATCGAAAGCCAGCGTGCTGCCATCTTCGA
>WOUV01000125.1 GCA_009773045.1 Rhodospirillaceae bacterium
CACAGCCTCCCCCCACACCCCCCTCGACTCCGTTTCCTGCCTGATTCCAGCGGCATCGGGGCGCATCCTCCCCCTTTGTGACGAAAGTCAGTGCCGCGCCAACAGCATTCTTTTGATGTCCCCCACCGCCTTACCGGGATTAAGCCCCTTGGGACAGGTGTTGGTGCAATTCATGATGGTATGGCAGCGGTATACCCTGAAGGGATCCTCCAGCATGTCCAAACGTTTCCCCGTGTTCTCGTCGCGGGAATCCGCCAGCCAGCGATAAGCCTGCAAAAGCACCGCCGGCCCCAGGTAACGGTCGCCGTTCCACCAATAGCTGGGACAACCGGTTTGGCAGCAAAAACACAAAATGCATTCCCACGAGCCATCCAACCGCGCCCGTTCCGCCGGGCTTTGCAGGCGTTCCGCCCCGAGCGGTGGAACCGTGTCGGCTTGCAGCCACGGCTCGATCACCTCGAGCTGGGCATAGGGCTGCGACAAATCCGCGACCAGATCCTTGACCACCGGCAGATGCGGCAGGGGATAGATCTTCACATCCCCTTTGATGTCCGCGATGGGCTTCAGGCATGCCAGCGTATTGGTACCATCGATGTTCATGGCGCAACTGCCGCAAATGCCCTCGCGACAGGAACGGCGGAACGTCAAGGTCGAATCGATTTCGTTCTTGATCTTGATCAGGGCGTCCAGCACCATCGGCCCGCAGGTGGCCCTATCCACCTCGTAGGCGTCGAGACGCGGTGTTTCGTCCGCATCGGGATCATAACGGTAGATCTGGAAAACCTTGATCGTTGTGGCGCCCGACGGAGCGCCGTGGCGCCTGCCCGCCTTCACGCGGGAGTTTTTCGGCAGAGAAAATTCAGCCATTGATCATTCCTCGTGCGCTGTGAGGGTTATACCCGTGAGCGTCGATCACAACGTACACTCACGGGCCGCCGCAACTGCGGCGACGCGCCGTAAGGGCGGATGCGCCAAGGCCCGCAGACGCGGCCCGCCCGGCGTCTGCGGGGAAGCCTTGATCGGCGACGATCAGGGCTTCGACGGATCAGTATACCCGGGCCTTGGGCGCGATGGTATCGACCGTCAGCGGCTTCATGTGAACGGGACGGTACCCCAGGGTCACGGCCCACCGGTCACCGATCCAAGCAAGGGTATGCTTCAGCCAGTTGCGGTCATCGCGCTCCGGATAGTCCTCACGCGCGTGGGCGCCACGGCTTTCATGACGCGCCTCGGCCCCAACGATGGCGGTGAGCGCGCAGGCCATCAGGTTTTCCAGCTCGAAGGCCTCCACCAGATCCGAATTCCAGATCATGGAATGATCGGCAAGCCCAAGTTCGGCTATGCCGGCGGCCACCTCCGCCATCTGGGCGCATCCTTTTTGCAGGCTTGCAGCCGTCCGGAATACCGCGGCCTCGCTTTGCATGGTCCGCTGCATCCGCAAGCGGATCACCGCGGTGGGCGTTTTGCCGGAAGCGTGGCGCAGCCTGTCGAACCGGGCCAGCGCCCGGTCGGTGACCGCGGCCACAAGGGGTTCGTGGGGCGTTCCCGGGCGCAAAAGCTGGCTTGCGCGCAACGCGGCGGCGCGCCCGAACACCACGATGTCGAGAAGTGAATTGGTCCCCAGGCGATTGGCGCCATGCACCGACACACAGGCACACTCGCCAATGGCCATCAGGCCGGGACACACGGCATCCGGGGCCTCCGGCGTGGGCCGCAAGACCTCGCCATGATGGTTGGTCGGAATGCCGCCCATGTTGTAATGCACGGTCGGCAGAACAGGGCACGGCGCGCGGGTGGCATCAACGCCCGAGAAAACCTTGACGGTTTCGGTGATTCCGGGCAGCTGGCGATACAATACATCGGCCCCCAGGTGTTCGAGATGCAGGTAGATGTGGTCCTTGTGCTCCCCCACGCCACGGCCTTCGCGAATTTCCACCGTCATGGCGCGGGAAACCACATCGCGCGAGGCGAGATCTTTTGCCGTCGGGGCATAGCGTTCCATGAACCGTTCCCCGGCCGCGTTGGTGAGATACCCCCCCTCGCCGCGCGCACCCTCGGTGATCAGGCACCCCGCGCCGTAGATTCCCGTTGGGTGAAACTGGATGAATTCGTGGTCCTGCACCGGCAGGCCGGCCCGCAGCACCATGCCGTTGCCATCGCCGGTGCAGGTGTGGGCCGATGTGCACGAGAAGTAGGCCCGCCCGTATCCTCCGGTGGCAAGAATGATGGTGTGGGCGCGGAAACGGTGCATGCTGCCATCGGCCAGATTCCAGGCCAGCACGCCACGACACACGCCGTTCTCGTCCATCAACAAATCGGTTGCGAAATATTCAACGAAGAACTGGGCCGAATGTTTCAGGGATTGCTGATAGAGGGTATGAAGAATCGCATGACCCGTGCGGTCGGCGGCGGCACAGGCCCGCTGCACGGGGGCCTCGCCGAAATTGCGCATGTGCCCGCCGAACGGACGCTGATAAACCCGCCCGTCTTCGGTGCGCGAGAACGGCACGCCGAAATGTTCCAGTTCATACACCGCCGGAATGGCCTCCCGGCACATGTATTCGATGGCGTCCTGATCCCCCAGCCAGTCCGATCCCTTGACGGTATCGAACATGTGCCATTGCCAAGTGTCCTCCGCCATGTTGCCAAGGGCGGCGCCGATCCCCCCTTGGGCGGCGACGGTGTGGCTGCGAGTCGGGAACACCTTGGTGACACAGGCGGTCTTGAGACCGGCGATGCTCATGCCCAAGGTCGCGCGCAGGCCCGCTCCCCCGGCGCCGACGACCACGACATCGGAGGTGTGATCGATGATGTCATACGCAGTCATGGTTCGTCAGCCCCCATACGCAATCGCGAACACCGCCACCACCGCGAAAAGAACAAGCAGGACGGTCATCAGTTGAACAAGAACAAGACCGGCTAGTTTGCCCGTTTCGTGATGCACGTAATCCTCGATCACGACCCGCACCCCCAAAAGGGCGTGATAGAGCGCCACGCTCACGACCAGAATCATCGCGGTCGCATGGCCCGGCGCTCTGAAAAAAGCACGGACCGTTTCATAATCGGCGTCTTTCAGGCCGATCACCATGCCAACGAACCACAACGACAGCGGCACCAGCGCAACCGCCGTCACACGCTGCCGCCACCAGTGCCCCACGCCGTCCCGGGCGGCCCCCAGGCCTCGGACCCGGCCCAATTCCGAACGCATTTGCATCGTTGCCCCCTAAACCGTACAGCCGATACCCCAGGCGAGCACGGTCAGAACCGCGGTCGCGCCCAGAACGATGTACCCGGATTTGTAAACCGCTTCCCGCTCGAACCCATAGCCCAGATCCCACATCAAATGACGCAGGCCATTACTCAGGTGATAGAACAGGGCCACAGACCACAGAAACAGGCCCAAAGTGCCGATCCACGGGGCAAACAGCCCGTGCGCCCGCTGATAGGCCTCCGGTCCATAGGCGGCCGCCCCCAGCCAGTAGACAAGCCCGAGCGTTCCCACCGCCAGCGCCACTCCTGTCAGGCGGTGCGCGATCGACATCAGTGATGTCAGTTGTGGCCGGTAGATCTGTAGGTGCGGAGAAAGAGGTCGGTTTTTGCGAGTCACGGCCCTTGCGCCTTCTCAATACGCCCCCCTGGCGCAACCCTGTCCGTGGCCACGCCGTCACCGAGGTCCAAGATTTAAGCAATACAAAAACTCTAAATCCTTGCAATGGGGAGAGTCAACAACAACGGGGCGACCGGGTGAAGGAAATAACGTTCTCCTTCCGATCGTAACGTCCGGCGATTCCAGGTGCTGCCCGGACGTGAGGACGCTGCCCCCCGCACCCTGACAAAAACCAAACTCCTAGCCGGAAATATCCTACAATGAAGAGGACAAAAGGAAGGCATCACCAGCAGATCCACCACAAGGGGGCAAGCCTCTATGAGCGCGCAAATCTTTCCCGTGCCCGCGAACGTCGCCGCAACCGCCTGGATCGACCAGGCCAAGTATCTCGACCTGTATCGACATTCGATCGAGAACCCGGAAAAATTCTGGGCGGAACACGGGCGGCGCATCGACTGGATCACGCCCTACAGTCACATCCAGGACGTGAGCCTGGTCGCACCCGATGTGCATGTCCGATGGTTTCATGATGGCACCTTGAATGCCGCGGCGAACTGCCTGGACCGCCATCTCGCCAAACGCGCCCACCAGATCGCCCTTTTGTGGGAGGGGGACAGCCCCGGAGAATCGGCGGCGCTGACGTATCAGGATTTGTATGAACGGGTGTGCCGTCTTGCCAACGCCATGAAGACCCTGGGGGTGCGCAAAGGCGACCGGGTGGCCATCTACCTGCCGATGATCCCCGAAGCGGCGGTGGCGATGCTGGCGTGTGCCCGCATCGGCGCCATTCACTCGGTGGTGTTCGGCGGATTTTCGCCCGATTCGCTTGCCGGGCGCATTCGGGATTGCGGCGCGGCAATGCTGATCACCGCCGATGAGGGTTTGCGCGGCGGGCGCGCCGTGCCCCTCAAACACAATGCCGACGCGGCACTGGAGGCCTGCGCATCCGTCCGCTCCGTCATCGTGGTGCGGCACACCGGCACTCCCATCTCCATGCGGGACGGGCGCGATCATTGGTATCACACGGTGACACAGGCCGAAGCCCCCACCTGTCCGCCCGAGGCAATGGGCGCGGAAGACCCGCTGTTCATCCTTTATACGTCGGGTTCGACCGGCAAGCCCAAGGGCGTGCTGCATACGACCGGGGGATACATGGTCTATGTGGCGATGACACACCAGTATGTCTTCGATTACCATGAAGGGGATGTCTACTGGTGCACGGCGGACGTGGGCTGGGTGACGGGACACAGCTACATCGTTTATGGCCCCCTGGCCAATGGCGCGACGACGCTGATGTTCGAGGGCATTCCCAACTATCCCTCGTTCTCCCGGTTCTGGGAGATCATCGACAGGCACGACGTGACCATTTTTTACACCGCCCCCACCGCCATTCGCGCCCTGATGCGCGAGGGCGATGCCCCGGTCAAAAAAACCTCCCGCCGCAGCCTGCGTCTTCTGGGATCGGTGGGAGAACCCATCAATCCCGAGGCGTGGCTGTGGTATCATACGGTCGTGGGCGAAGGGCGCTGCCCGATCGTGGATACTTGGTGGCAGACCGAAACCGGTGGCATCCTGATCACGCCGCTGCCCGGCGCGACGGCCTTGAAGCCGGGATCGGCAACGCGGCCTTTCTTTGGGATCAAGCCCGTGGTCGTGGACGCGACGGGTCAGGTGCTGACAGGGCCGGGAGAAGGCACTCTGTGCATCGATGGGGCCTGGCCCGGCATGATGCGGACCGTGTTCGGCGATCACGAGCGTTTCGTGCAGACCTATTTCACGACCCATCCCGGCCTTTATTTCACCGGAGATGGCGTGAAGCGTGATGCCGACGGCTATTACTGGATCACCGGCCGCGTCGATGACGTGATCAACGTTGCCGGGCACCGGCTGGGCACGGCGGAGATCGAAAGCGCCCTGGTCGCCCACGCTAAAGTGGCGGAGGCCGCCGTCGTGGGCTATCAGCACGAGTTGAAGGGACAGGGCATTTACGCCTATGTCACGCTGGTGGCGGGAGAAGAACCGACCAACGCCTTGCGCAAGGAACTGATCGCCTGGGTCCGCAAGGAAATCGGCCCCATCGCCACCCCCGATGTGATCCAGTGGGCACCGGCACTGCCCAAAACCCGCTCCGGCAAAATCATGCGCCGCATCCTGCGCAAAATCGCCGCCAACGAAACCGATCAGCTTGGCGATACCTCGACCCTTGCCGATCCGGCCGTGGTGGAGGATCTCGTTGGCAACAGCCTCTATCATCGGAAGGATCCATGACCACGGGAAACTCCTTCCGGAGAACAAGGCGAACAGAACGAACAGAACGAACAGAACAAGGTAAAGGAAGGCATGGCCGAACAACACACTGAAACGACGGCGGGCGAGCGGGTGGCAAAGGTGCTGGCCCGGCGGGGGCTTTGCTCGCGCCGCGAGGCCGAGCGTGGCGATCAACGGACAGGTTCTTGTCTCTCCCGCCGTCCGCATCACCGCCACCGATGCGGTGACCGTGGAAGGAGAAATCATCGCTGCACATGCTCCCACGCGCTTGTGGCGTTATCATAAGCCGCGTGGCCTGGTGGTCACCCATCGTGACCCCGAAGGTCGGCGGACGGTGTTTGACGCTCTGCCGGAAAGCCTGCCCCGGGTGGTGTCGGTGGGACGGCTCGACCTCAACTCCGAGGGGCTTTTGCTGCTCACCAATGACGGCACCCTCGCACGCCGGTTGGAACTGCCGGCAAACGGCTGGGTGCGACGCTATCGGGTGCGCGTGCATGGCGTGGTCGATCCGGCGCGCCTTGTCCCACTGGCGCACGGCACGACCATCGATGGCATCGTCTATGGCCCCATCCGGGCTACCCTCGACCGGGTACAAGGAGCAAACGCTTGGCTTACGGTGTCTTTGCAGGAAGGACGCAATCGCGAAATCCGCCATGTGATGGAACAGTGCGGTTGGTCGGTCAACCGGCTGATCCGGGTGTCTTACGGTCCCTTCCAGCTTGGCCATCTGATCGAAAGAACGGTGGAGGAAGTCCCCGGCAAGGTTTTGCGGGAACAATTGGGCCTGCGCGCCCACCCACGCAAACTGGCCCAGGAGGAATCGGCCTGAGAATCGGGGGCGCGTTTCTTCTGTCTTTTCTCGCTCTCGTTGCCATGGGATCTGTGTGCCGGGCTTCTCCCTTGCCGGACGACTATTGGCGCCGTCCCCTGGCTCCCCAAGGAGAGGCCCCCGCCACCTGGAGCCCGGCCGAACGTGCCCTTGCGCCCGCGGCGTGCGGCACCTGTCATGTCGGGGTGTTCGCGGACTGGCAAAGTTCCGTGCATGCGAAGGCGTTCTCGCCCGGTTTGGTGGGACAGCTCCTGACCTATTCCGCCGCGGAAACGCAGATCTGTCTTGACTGTCACGCACCGCTCGCCGAGCAGGCGGCAGCGTTCGAACGGGCGCGCGCCAAAGGCCAGGCCCACTGGCCACAGGCGCAAGGACTGGCCGCGGCGGGCAATGGGTGTGGGGGGTGTCATGTCCGTGAGCGCCGCCGCTTCGGCCCGCCACAGCGGGAAACAGGGAAGGAAGGCCCGGAATTCGTGAACGGCGCCCACGGCGGCGTCATACGCACGAAAGATTTCGAACAGTCCGACTTCTGCGCCAGTTGCCATCAGTTCCCGCAAGATCAGGCCATCAACGGCAAACCGCTGGAAAACACGGTCGAGGAATGGCGGCACAGTCCCCACGCCGCCGCCGGCAGGACCTGCCAGTCGTGTCACATGCCAGACCGCCGGCACCTGTGGCGTGGCATCCATGATCCGGCCATGGTGGCCTCGGGGGTGAGGCCGGATTTCCTTGCCAACGCCCAGGGGGCCCGCTTTACCCTGACCAACACGGGCGTTGGCCATGCCTTTCCGACCTACGTCACGCCAAAGGTGATCATGCATGCCGTGCTGCTGGACGGCACGGGGCGACCGGTGGCCGATTCTGCGCGCAGTCACGTGATCGAACGGCGGGTCGTGTATGAAAACGACGAGTGGCGGGAGATTGCCGACACCCGGCTTCTCCCCGGCGAAAGCGCATCGGTGGAAATGAGATGGGGCGATGCACAACTTGCAAGGGTATGGCTGGAGGTGCGACCCGACGAATACTATCACGTCGCGGTCTATGCCGGACTCCTTGACACCCTGCCGGCGGGCGAGGCACGGCACCTGATCGCCGAGGCCGATGCCCGTGCCCAGGCAAGCCCTTATGTTCTGTTCGAGACGGTCCTGAAACGAAACACTGCGGCCTCGGAAGCCCCCCCGCTCACGGCCCGATGAGAGCCTGCTGAAGGCCCGATGAAGGAATGAACACGGGAAGGAATGAACAGAAAACCCTGAGGGAGGATTCTTCCTCCCCCAGGCCTGTGTCTTGTTGCCGTCAGCCGGCAGCCGGCGGCTGAACGCTTTCGCCGGATGACGGCAGCGCTTCCACCACCACCGTCGTCGCCAGGGACTTGGCGGCTTCCGAGGCACTGGCCAACGCCTTGGCCAGTTCAAACACCCGCTTGCGCACCTGAGGGTCCGTGATCCGGTAATAGGCACGAACGAGTTCAAGCGTTTCCCGCTTGGTCATGGGATCGGTTTCGAACGATGCCGGTTCCTCGATCGTTCCTGCCAGCATCCGCGGGCTTTGGGCGGCCGTGCCTTCGATCATGTCATCGAAGAAAAAGGAAACGGGCACATCCAGAACACGGCTCAAATCCCACAGACGGCTGGCCCCGATACGATTGGCACCCCGCTCGTATTTCTGGACCTGCTGGAAGGTGAGACCGATGGCATCGCCCAGCTTTTCCTGGCTCATGCCCAGCAAGGTACGACGCAGGCGCACGCGGCCGCCAACATGTACATCAATGGGGTTGGGACTCCCCGTGGCCGTGCGGCCGCGTGTGGAAACACGGGGAACGTTATTTTCTTTCGTGGCGCGTGCTGAAGTCATGGTAGTTCCTTGGATTAGGGAAGACCTAGTAACAGTGAGCAGGCTTCTCTTGCCTACGGCCAGTCTTGTCATACCATCGTATGATTCGTCAACTGCATATCGCATGCCGGCGACAAAAAATCTTTTCCGGCTATAGACTGCTGGGTGTCACACCCTGATCAAAGGGTTTGCGACGCCATGACATCAGTGCCGTACCAAGACACCCGATGGCCAGAATACCGGCCAACGCATTGCCCCACCGGGCAAAGGGCGGCGCCTTGCTCAAGGCCGCCGGCAGAAAGGTATCTTCTATTCCCATCACGCCAAGGCCAAGGCTTTTCACGACCCGGCCATAGGGGTCCACCACGCCGGAGATGCCGGTGACAGCCACCCGCACCAAGGGCACGCCTTCCTCGACCGCCCGCCACCTGGCACTGGCAAAGTGCTGATAGGGGCCTGCGCTGAGACCAAACCAGGCGTCGTTTGTTATATTCAACATCCATTGTGGACGCCCGGAGTATTCCACGACCGATCCCGGAAAAACCACCTCGTAACAGATGAGCGGACTCAATACAGGAAGGCCAGGAACACTCATCTTTTGCAGGCCGGGACCGGGGGAGAAGTCCGTGGAACCTATAATTATTCTAGGTAGAGGAAGCATGTTTCGCAAGGGGACATATTCACCAAAAGGAACGAGATGGGCTTTATCATACGTCGCGACAACCGATCCCTCATGATCGATTGCCATCAAACTGTTCCAAAATCGCGCCGGCGTGTATCCCGGCGGGGTCGTGCGCAAGACACCGGTCAGCACGGCGCCTCCTGGTGGTGCCGCTTTTGCGACCAGCCGGCGCGCTTCTTCGTGCCAGTCCAGGGAAAAAGCCGAAGCCGTTTCGGGCCAGATGACATGGGTGACCTGCTCGAACCCAGGCATCACACTCATGGCAAGATGCTGACGGAAGTGCTGCGCCCGTCTCTCTGGGACCCAGCGCAGGGATTGCGGCGTATTGGGCTGCACGAGGCGGAGCATCACCCCCTCGACCCTCGGCACGGTTGCCACCGGCCCGGCCTCGTTCAGCCGGACCGTGCCCGCGCCCCACATGAACGGCACCAGCACCAGCAGCGCCGCTCCAGGCCAGCGCTTTCCCCGTGGGGCGCCGATGACAGCGGCCGGCGCCGCAGCCATCAGGACCGTCAGAAGACTCACGCCATAGGCCCCGACCACGGCCCCCGTTTGCATCATGGCCTCCGTGCCGGTCCAGGCATAAGCCACGAGATTCCAGGGAAAACCGCTGAACAGCGTTCCCCGCGCCATCTCGCTCACCGTCCAGGCGCCGGCCAGGGCCACCACCCGCCCCACCCCGGGTCGTGACACCTTGACGGTCAGCCAGGTGGCAAGGCCGGTAAACACCGCAAGGCCTCCGGCCAGCGCGGACACGGCCAGCGGAATCATCCAGGCAAACTGCCTGGGTTCGATCAGAAGGGCATGCGCGACCCAATACAGACCGGCACCGAAAAAGCCGACGCCAAACCACCACCCAACGGCAAAGGCCCCCGGCTTGCCCCCGTCAAGCAGCCAGACAAGGCCGGAAAAGGCAACCACCAGCACAGGCACAGCCTCCACCGGCGGCAGGGCCGCCGCCGCCAGACCTCCCAGAACGACAGCCAGGGCATGACGACGCCCGCCGACCCTCCTCATCCCTCCCCTCTCAAGGGAAAGGGATTTCAGAAACGCCATCCTGTTTTCCCTCCTTCCCGATTTCTAACCCCCCGTCCTTGGTTTTCGTCTGTTGTCGTTCAACTGTTCCGGTGTCAATTGCAATCCAAGAAAAATCTGGTAACGATCCAAAGATTCCTCGGGTCGCAGGGGCAGAGCGAGGGTGATGTCTTCATCGCGCACGTGGATACTGTCCTGTCCCGGGGGAAACGTACTGGCAAGGCGGAAGACTTCCTTGACAAGGATTTTGGGGACAAGGATTGTGGGCTGGGCCGCCGTTTCCGATGGCGGAAGGGTCGCGGACGGCGGCGTTTGTACGACGGCGATGAAATAAGGCCATGTGACGGTCGAATCTTCCAGCGCCGGCCCCCGCGTGGCGATGAAACGCACCGCCAGCGTCATGGAAACGTGATCCCTGTCATGGTCGCACGTTCCGGTATACCCAATGATTTCGGCTTCGAGTTCAAGGTCGGTCAGATCGCGCCCCACCGTTTCGCGGAACCGGGTCAAAGAGGATGTGGCGCGATCCAGAACAACGCGCGGGCAGTCCGCCCTGTCCGTCGGTGCCGAGGTGCCACTGCACCCCACGACCACCCCCATCGTCATGCCCGCCAGCATAGAAATCTTCAATAATACGCCAAGAAATCGCATCATGTTTGTTCCTGCCGTCCGGTTCGGTATTTCTGTCCAACCGTCCCGGATTATGCTAAAGTGTTCTTCTATACGTTTTCGTGGGAACCTGTGTGTGAGGCTTCCCATACCAAAGTCTCGATCGTTTTCAGGACGTCATTCCTCCGGCCCTTCCCTGACCGGCGGGATGTGCGGGAACGATAAAAACATGGATTGCCAGCAAAAGGAAAGCCGCATGACAAAAATGCCGCTCGCCATTCTTTTGGCCGCGCCACGCGGGTTCTGTGCCGGGGTGGATCGGGCCATTCAAACCGTCGAGGAGGCCTTGCGCCGTTTCGGGGCGCCGGTTTATGTTCGGCACGAAATCGTTCACAATCGCCATGTCGTCCAGATGCTGGAAACCAAGGGCGCCGTGTTCGTCGAGGAGTTGGACCAGGTTCCCGACCAGATGCCGGTGATTTTCTCGGCGCACGGGGTCCCGAAAAGTGTCACGTTCGAGGCTGAACGGCGCGGGCTGTCATATCTCGATGCCACCTGTCCGCTGGTCAGCAAGGTCCACCACGAGGCCGAACGCCATTTCCACGACGGACGGCATATCGTTTTAATCGGCCATGCCGGCCATCCCGAAGTGGTGGGGACCATGGGACAGGTGCCCGAAGGGTGGATCACGCTGGTGGAAAACGAGGCACAGGCCGAACGGTTCATGCCCGCCGATGCGAACCGCCTGGCCTTCGTCACCCAGACGACCCTGTCGGTGGACGACGCCGCGGCCATCATTACCGTCCTGACGCGGCGTTTTCCGGCCATCTGCGGGCCGCGCAAGGAAGACATCTGCTATGCCACCACCAACCGCCAGCAGGCGGTGAAGGTCATCGTGCGCCAGTGTGACGCCCTTCTTGTGATCGGTGCGCCCAACTCCTCCAATGCCCGCCGTCTGGTGGAGGTCGCCCGCAACGAACACGGGATAAAGGCCATGCTGGTTCAAAACGCGGCGGAGGTGGATTGGACTCTGCTGACCGCCTTGCGTAAGCTCGGCATCACCGCCAGCGCCTCGACCCCCGAGGTGCTGGTGGACGAGATTCTGGCCGAGGCCCGAATGCGGTTCGAGGTCACGATCATCGAGGTCAAGGTCGCAACCGAATCGGTCACATTCAAGCTGCCCTCCGCCCTGATGGCGGA